>NZ_JBHUQX010000566.1:0-4782 GCF_042674225.1 Streptomyces sp. NPDC056948 | reverse complement strand
GTGCGCAAGCTCGCCGCCGAGAACGGCGTCGACCTGTCCACCGTCAAGGGCACCGGCGTCGGCGGCCGTATCCGCAAGCAGGACGTCATCGCCGCCGCCGAGGCCGCGAAGGCCGCCGCCGCTGCCCCGGCTCCGGCCGCGGCCGCCGCTCCGGTCACCGGCAAGAAGGCCCCGGTGCTGGAGACCTCGCCGCTGCGCGGTCAGACCATCAAGATGCCGCGGATCCGCAAGGTCATCGGCGACAACATGGTCAAGGCCCTGCAGGAGCAGGCCCAGCTTTCCTCGGTCGTCGAGGTCGACGTCACGCGTCTGATGAAGCTGCGCGCCCGGGCCAAGGACTCCTTCGGGGCCCGGGAGGGCGTGAAGCTCTCCCCGATGCCGTTCTTCGTCAAGGCCGCGGCCCAGGCGCTGAAGGCGCACGCGCCGATCAACGCCAAGATCAACGAGGCCGAGGGGACCATCACCTACTTCGACACCGAGAACGTCGGTATCGCGGTGGACTCCGAGAAGGGCCTGATGACCCCGGTCATCAAGAACGCCGGTGACCTCAACCTCGCCGGTATCGCCAAGGCCACGGCGGAGCTCGCGGGCAAGGTCCGCGCCAACAAGATCACCCCGGACGAGCTGTCCGGCGCGACCTTCACCATCAGCAACACCGGTTCGCGCGGCGCGCTCTTCGACACGATCATCGTGCCGCCGGGCCAGGTCGCCATCCTCGGCATCGGCGCCACGGTCAAGCGCCCCGCCGTCATCGAGACGGAGGAGGGCACGGTCATCGGCGTCCGCGACATGACGTACCTGACCCTGTCCTACGACCACCGCCTGGTGGACGGCGCCGACGCGGCCCGCTACCTGACGGCGGTCAAGGCCATCCTGGAGGCGGGCGAGTTCGAGGTCGAGCTCGGCCTCTGATTCTCCGCCGCTACGGCTGTACGGTGCCCCGTCCGGATTTTCCGGGCGGGGCACCGTCGTACCCAAGGGGCGCGGGGAACCGCGCGAGCAACCACTACGGCGCAGCAGCCGAACGACGAACTCACACCCCCCGTGTAAGTCTCGTCTCACCTGCACCAAGACACCCCCACCCACCCCGCCCACGGAGCGACCCGGCCTTATTGTCTAAACGTCAAACCCCCTTAAGGAGCTCACATGACCGCGCCCGTCATCCACTCGCTGCGCGAGCAGATCCGCGAGCACATCCTGGAGGGGATCATCAGCGGACGCTGGCAGCCGGGCGAGCGGATCGTCGAGCGCCGGATCGCCACGGAGCTGGAGGTCAGCCAGACCCCGGTCCGCGAGGCCCTGCGCGAACTGGAGTCCCTGCGCCTGATCGAGTCCGCCCCCAACAAGGGCGTCCGCGTACGGAACCTGACCGCCGCCGACCTGGAGGAGAGCTATCCGGTCCGGGCCGGCCTGGAGGCCATCGCGGCGGAGCTGGCGGCCCAGGGTCTGGCGGAGGACTGCTCGGCGCTGGAACCGCACGTCAACGCCCTGTACGAGGCCGACCGCAGGTCGGACGGCACGGCGCAGGTCCGCCACACCGTCGCCTTCCACCGCGAACTGGTCCGCGCGGCGGGCAACTCCGTCCTGCTGCACACCTGGGAAGGCCTCGGCATCGAGGTGTTCACGGCCCTGTCGATCCGTTGGCTGGGCACCCAGCAGCAGTCGTACGCGGAGGAGCACGAGGAACTGGTCGCCGCCTTCAAGCGCAGCGACCCCCGGATCGCCGAACTGGTGAAGGCCCACGTCCTGGGCTGCGCGCCCAGGGCGTGACACTCGAGCGCATCCCCGCTCATACGCCTCCGACCTGCGAAAACCCGCCCAAATCCCGTCACCGCGTGCCATCGGCGGAGGCACCGCGTGCCGACTTTCTCGTGATCAAGAGGTTTTGTCGCTCAACCCTTTGATCGATCATCGATCAAAGGGTTACAGTCACCGACGGGCCACGCGGCGGAAGCCGCACGGTGTCACAGCACCAGAGGCCTACGCCCTGTCCTGCCAAAGACAAAGGGCACCCCCGAACCCTTACCGATGAGGGAACCCCCTTCGACTGAGGAAGGCGGCGACATGACCGACCCCAAAGCCATCCAGCCGAGCGAGCTCGACCAGCTCCCGGACCGGGACCCGGAGGAGACCGCCGAATGGCAGGCCTCCCTGGACGCGGTGACCGAGGCGGCCGGACCGCACCGCGCCGCATACCTCATGCGGCGCACGCTGGAGCGCGCCGAGGGCGCCGGCATCGCGCTGCCGAAGCTCCTCGAGACCGACTACGTCAACTCCATCCCCACCGCCGCCGAGCCGGGCGTGCCCGGTGACGAGGCGATGGAGCAGCGGATCACCGCGTGGAACCGCTGGAACGCGGCCGCGATGGTGACCCGGGGCAGCAAGTACGGCGTCGGCGGCCACATCGCCACCTTCGCCTCGGCGGCCTGGCTCTACGAGACCGGCTTCAACCACTTCTTCAAAGGCAAAGAGGACGACGGTTCCGGCGACCAGCTCTACATCCAGGGCCACGCCTCCCCCGGCATCTACGCCCGCGCCTTCCTCGACGGCCGGCTGAACGAGACCCAGCTCGACAACTTCCGCCGGGAGGCGGGCGGCGACGGCCTGCCGTCCTACCCGCACCCGCGCCGGCTGCCCTGGCTGTGGGAGTTCCCGACGGTCTCCATGGGCCTCGGCCCCCTGTCGGCCATCTACCAGGCGCGCTTCAACCGCTACCTCGCCAACCGCGGCATCAAGGACACCGCCGGTTCGCACGTGTGGGCGTTCCTCGGCGACGGCGAGATGGACGAGCCCGAGTCGACGGCGGCCCTCGCGCTGGCGGCCCGTGAGGAGCTCGACAACCTCACGTTCGTCATCAACTGCAACCTGCAGCGCCTCGACGGCCCGGTCCGCGCCAACTTCAAGATCGTGCAGGAGCTGGAGGCCCAGTTCCGCGGCGCCGGCTGGAACGTCGTCAAGACGCTGTGGGGCACGGCCTGGGACGAGCTGTTCCAGCTCGACACCACCGGCGCGCTCGTACGCCGCCTGCGTCAGGTACCGGACGCGCAGATCCAGACGTACCAGACGCGCGACGCCGCCTACATCCGCCAGGACTTCTTCGGCGGCGACCCGGCGCTCGTGGAGCTGGCGAAGCTGCTGAGCGACGACAAGATCCTCGAGTGTTTCCACCTCTCGCGCGGTGGTCACGAGGCGCGCAAGGTGTACGCCGCCTACCGTGCGGCCGTCGAGCACAAGGGCGCGCCGACCGTGATCCTGGCCCAGACGGTCAAGGGCCACACCCTCGGCGAGGGCTTCGCGTCGAAGAACGCCAACCACCAGATGAAGAAGCTGACGGTGGACGAGTTCAAGAACATGCGCGACCTGCTCGAACTGCCGGTCAAGGACAGCGACTTCGTGGACGGCGTGGTGCCCTACGGCCACCCGGGCGCCGACTCCCCCGAGGTCCGCTACCTCCAGGAGCGCCGTGCCGCGCTCGGCGGTCCGGCCCCGGCCCGGCGCGTGCACCCGGTCGCCCCGCTGCCCGCCCCGGCGGAGAAGGCGTTCGCGTCCTTCGACAAGGGCTCCGGCTCGCAGAACGTGGCGACGACGATGGCGTTCGTCCGTCTGGTCAAGGACCTGGTCCGCGACAAGGAGACGGGCAAGCGCTGGGTGCCGATCGTCCCGGACGAGGCGCGCACCTTCGGTATGGAGTCGCTGTTCCCCTCGCTCGGCATCTACTCGCCGAAGGGCCAGACGTACGAGCCGGTCGACCGTGACCAGCTCATGTACTACAAGGAGGCCAAGAACGGCCAGATCCTCAACGAGGGGATCACCGAGGCCGGTTCGATGGCCGACTTCATCGCCGCTTCGACGTCGTACGCGACGCACGGCGAGACGATGATCCCGTTCTACATCTTCTACTCGATGTTCGGCTGGCAGCGCACGGCCGACCAGATGTGGCAGCTCGGCGACCAGCTCGGCCGCGGCTTCCTCGTCGGCGCCACGGCCGGCCGCACCACCCTGACCGGTGAGGGCCTCCAGCACGCCGACGGCCACTCCCCCGTCATCGCGGCGACCAACCCGGCGGCCCTGTCGTACGACCCGGCGTTCGCCTACGAGGTCGCGGCCATCGTCAAGGACGGTCTGCGCCGGATGTACGGCGAGGCGGCCCCGGGTGAGGACCAGAACGTCTTCTACTACCTGACCGTCTACAACGAGCCGATGCCGCAGCCGGCGAAGCCGTCCGTGGACGGGGTCGACGAGGGCATCGTCAAGGGCCTGTACCGCTTCAACACGGCGGAGTCGGCGGGCATCACGCCCCCGGCCAACGCCCCGCGGATCCAGCTCCTCGGCTCCGGTACGGCGATCCACTGGGCGCTCAAGGCGCAGCAGCAGCTCGCCGAGGAGTGGGGCGTGGCGGCCGACGTGTGGTCGGCGACGTCCTGGGGCGAGCTGCGCCGGGACGCGCTGGAGGCGGACGAGGCGCTGCTGCGCGGCGAGGAGCGGGTGCCGTTCGTGCGGCAGGCGCTCCAGGGCGCCGAGGGCCCGGTGCTGGCGGTCTCCGACTACATGCGCCAGGTCCCGGACCAGATCGCGCAGTGGGTCGAGCAGGACTGGTCCTCGCTGGGCGCCGACGGCTTCGGCCTCTCGGACACCCGTGAGGCGGCCCGCCGCCACTTCGGCGTGGACGCCGAGTCCATCGTCGTCGCGGCCCTGGCCCAGCTCGCCAAGCGCGGCGAGGTCAAGGCGACGGCCGTGAAGGAAGCGCGCGAGAAGTACGGTCTGTAAGGACCGGTGATCAGC
>NZ_JBHUQX010000565.1:0-4782 GCF_042674225.1 Streptomyces sp. NPDC056948 | reverse complement strand
AACGCCTTCAGGGCCTCCTCGGCCTCGCTGTGGTGGACGCCGCCGCCCGCCACGATCAGCGGCCGCTGGGCCGAGCGGATCGCCTCGACGGCCGCCGCCAGCTCCACCGGGTCCGGCGCGGGACGCCGTACGTACCAGACGCGCTCGGCGAAGAACTCCTCCGGCCAGTCGTACGCCTCCGCCTGCACGTCCTGGGGCAGGGCGAGGGTGACGGCGCCGGTCTCGGCCGGGTCGGCCAGCACGCGCATGGCCTGGAGCGCCGACGGGATCAGCGCCTCGGGGCGGGTGACCCGGTCGAAGTACCGCGACACCGGGCGCAGCGTGTCGTTGACCGACACATCCGCCTCGACGGGGTGCTCGAGCTGCTGGAGCAGCGGGTCGGGGGCGTGCGAGGCGAAGTAGTCGCCGGGCAGCAGCAGCACCGGCAGCCGGTTGATCGTGGCCAGCGCGGCACCGGTGACCAGGTTGGTGGCGCCCGGGCCGATCGAGGTCGTCACCGCCTGCGCGGACAGGCGGTTGAGCTGCCGGGCGTAGCCGACCGCCGCGTGCACCATGGACTGCTCGTTGCGGCCCTGGTGGAACGGCATGACGGCGCCTGGCCCGATGCCTGCCTCCATCAGGGCCTGGCCGACCCCGGCAACGTTGCCATGGCCGAAGATGCCCCAGGTCCCGGCGATCAGCCGGCGCCGCTCGCCGTCCCGCTCGGTGTACTGGGCGGACAGGAACCGCACCAGGGCCTGGGCGGTCGTCAGTCGGCGGGTGGGGGCGTTCATGCGGAGGTCTCCGGGGCGGTGTAGAGGGGGAGTCGGGGGTCGACCGGCTGGTCCGGCCAGGTGCCGCGGACCCAGGCGTGGTCGGGGTGGTCGCAGATCAGCCAGGCGCGGTCGGCCTCCGGGCCCGCCATGACGTTGAGGTAGTACATGTGGTGGCCGGGTGTGGCCATCGAGGGCCCGTGCCAGCCGTCCGGGATGAGGACGACGTCGCCGTCGCGGACCTCGGCCAGCACATCGGTGCCCTGGCCCTGCCCGGACGGCGAGACCCGCTGGTAGCCGAGGCCCGGCGTGCCGTCGTGACCGGCGAACTCGAAGTAGTAGATCTCCTCCAGCACGGACTCCTCGCCCGGCCGGTGCTCGTCGTGCTTGTGCGGTGGGAACGACGACCAGTTGCCGCCCGGCGTGATCACCTCGACCGCGATGAGCTTGTCGCACTCGAACACGCCGGCCGCGCCGAAGTTGTTGACCTGCCGGGAGCAGTTCCCGGTGCCCCGCAGCTCCACGGGCACGTCGGAGGCCGGCCCGTAGCGGGCGGGCAGCCGGCGGTCGCAGCGCGCGCCGGTCAGCGCGAACCGCCCGCCGGCGGCGGAGGTCACGGTCGCCCGGGCGTCGCGCGGCACGTAGGCGAAGTCGCTGACGCCGCTGAAGACGTCCCGGCGGCCCCGGAGTTCGAAGGTGTCCTGGCCGAAGTCGTCCGCCGCGGCGACCGTGCAGCCGCCGCTGAGCGGGACGACGATCCACTCGCTGTCGCCGGTCTCGAAGGAGTGCGTGCCGCCCGGCGGCAGCTCCAGGATCCGCAGAGCGGAGTGGCCCCAGCCGGCCTTCTCGGGCGTGATGTCGACGATGTAGGGGCCGCCGAGGGCCTTACCCGCGGGAAGGTGATACGTCATCGTGTGCCTTTCGGATCACAGCAGGTGCCACTTGAATCACAGCAGGCCGACGGCCGTGTCCACTGCCTGTTCCACGCTGCCCTCGGCCGGGTAGAGCAGCGAACGCCCGACGACCAGGCCTTGGACGGTCGGCCGGCGCAGGGCCTTGCGCCAGCGCTCGTAGGCGCCCTCCTGGTCGTCGCCGACCTCGCCGCCGAGCAGGACGACGGGCAGCGTGGAGGTCTCCAGCACCTCGGCCATGTCGTCCGGGTCGTCGGTGACGGGCAGCTTCAGCCAGGTGTAGGCGGAGGTGCCGCCCAGGCCCGAGGCGATGGCGACGGACCGGGTGACGGCGTCGGCGGACAGGTCGTTGCGGACCTTTCCGTCGACCCGCCGGGAGATGAACGGCTCCACGAACAGGGGGAGTCGGTGTGCCGCCATGGCGTCGACGGCACGGGCCGTGGACTCCAGGGTGGTCAGCGAGCCCGGGTCGTCGTAGTCGATGCGCACCAGGAGCTTGCCCGCGTCGAAGCGGAGCCGGGCGATGTCCTCGGCGCGGTGACCGGTGAAGCGGTCGTCCATCTCGAAGGAGGCCCCGGCGAGTCCGCCGCGGTTCATCGAGCCCATGACGACCTTGTTCTCCAGCACCCCGAGCAGGAGCAGGTCCTCCAGGATGTCGGCGGTGGCGAGCACCCCGTCGACCCCGGGCCGGGACAGCGCGACACACAGCCGTTCCAGCAGATCGGCGCGGTTGGCCATGGCCAGGCGCCGGTCGCCGACCCCGAGGGCGCCGCGCGCCGGGTGGTCGGCGGCCACGATCATCAGCCGGCCGCTGTCGCCGATCAGCGGACGGCGCACCCGGCGGGCGGCCGCTTCCGCGACCGCCTCGGGGTTCCGGGCTCTGACCGTGGTGAGGTCGGGGATGCCGATGTTCAATGCGGGCTCCGTTTCAGAGGCTCGTGCTCGGGGACGACGCCTCGGCGAGGAGGCCGGCGACCTCGGACTCGGTCGGCATCGCGGAGGAGCAGGCGAGGCGGGAGGCGACGAGGGCGCCGGCGGCGTTGGCGTGGCGCATGTTCTTCTCCAGGTCCCAGCCCGCGAGCAGACCGTGGCAGAGCGAGCCGCCGAAGGCGTCGCCCGCACCCAGGCCGTTGACCACCTCGACCGGCACCGGCGGCACCTCGGCCCGGGTGCCGTCGCGGTGCACGGCGAGCACGCCCTTGGGGCCCTGCTTGACCACGGCCAGCTCCACGCCCGCCTCCAGCAGCGCGTCGGCGCAGGCCTGCGGTTCGCGCACGCCGGTGGCGATCTCGCACTCGTCGAGGTTGCCGACCGCGACGGTGGCGTGGCGCAGCGCCTCGCGGTAGTACGGGCGGGCCTCGTCGGGGTCGCGCCAGAACATCGGCCGCCAGTCGAGGTCGAAGACGGTGGTGCCCGACTTGTCACGGGCCTTGAGGGCGGCGAGCGTGGCCGAGCGGCTCGGCTCCTCGCTCAGGCCGGTGCCCGTGATCCAGAAGATGCGGGCCGCGCGGATCGCGAAGAAGTCCAGCTCGTCGGTGTGGATCTCCAGGTCGGGAGCCTTGGGGCGGCGGTAGAAGTACAGCGGGAAGTCGTCCGGCGGGAAGATCTCGCAGAACGTGATCGGAGTGGGGTACGCCTCGACCGGGGTGACCCAGCGGTCGTCGACGCCGAAGGACTTCAGCTCCTGGTGCAGGTAGGTGCCGAAGGGGTCGTCGCCGGTGCGGGTGATCACCGCCGTACGGCGTCCCAGGCGGGCCGCCGCGACCGACACATTGGCCGCCGAACCTCCCAGGAATTTCCCGAATGTCTCCACGCGGTCCAGGGAGACGCCGGTCTGCAGGGGATAGAGGTCGACGCCGATGCGCCCCATCGTGATCAAGTCGAAATGCTGGGCTGGACCGGCCATGCGCGACCTCCTCGGGAAGCTGGGGATGCGGGTCCCGGGGCGCCCTGACACGGTGGGGGCGTGGATCGATGGGACCTGCCGCCCCTCAGGTGTAGGTCTCGGAGGGCGGCGCTGTCAATAGTTTGTACTTACATTCGGACCTGCTTGTGAAATGATGTCTTAACAAAGTATTGACAGCGGGCGCGGCAGGGACTTGTATCCCGTGGCATCGCCACAGTCTGTTTGCGGCATCATGATCCGGACTCCGTAAGGCTCCGGGACCACGGATCCCTTCGTGATCCCCTCCCCTTTCCCCCGCAGTAGCACAGTGAGGTGCCAGGAAAGATGGACCGCTCTTCTCACCCCCGCTCCCGCAGAATCGCGCCCGTCGTCGCCGTGGCCGCGGCAGCGGCCCTGACTCTCGCCGGCTGCTCCAGCAGTTCCGGGGGCAAGGGTGCCGAGGAAGGCGCAGCGAACGCCTCCGCCGGCAAGGCGACCACCCCGCGCATGACCGTCGCCCTGGTCACCCACCAGGCGCCCGGCGACACCTTCTGGGACACCGTCCGCAAGGGTGCCGAGGCCGCGGCCGCCAAGGACAACATCAAGCTCGTCTACTCCGCCGACCCGAACGCGGGCAACCAGGCCAACCTGGTCCAGAACGCGATCGACCAGAAGGTCGACGGCATCGCCGTCACCCTCGCCAAGCCCGACGCGCTCAAGGGCGTCATAGGCAAGGCCGAGAAGTCTGGCATACCCGTCGTCGGCCTCAACTCCGGCCTGAGCGACTGGAAGAAGCTCAACATGCTGGAGTTCTTCGGCCAGGACGAGTCCGTCGCCGGCGAGGCCTTCGGCAAGAAGCTCAACGAGGTCGGCGCCAAGCACGCCCTCTGCGTCGTGCAGGAGCAGGGCAACGTCGGCCTGACCCAGCGCTGCGACGGCGTGGAGAAGACCTTCGAGGGCAAGCTCGACACCCAGAACGTCAACGGCACCGACATGCCGGGCGTGAAGTCGACGATCACCGCCAAGCTGAAGCAGGACCCGTCCATCGACTACGTCGTCACCCTCGGCGCCCCCTTCGCGCTGACCGCGGTGCAGTCGATCGGCGACGCCGGCAGCAAGGCGAAGGTCGCCACCTTCGATCTCAACAAGGACCTCATCAAGGCCATCAAGGGCGGCGACATCCAGTTCGCCGTCGACCAGCAGCCCTACCTCCAGGGCTACCTGGCGGTCGACG
>NZ_JBHUQX010000564.1:0-4786 GCF_042674225.1 Streptomyces sp. NPDC056948 | reverse complement strand
CGGCTCGTCCAGCGACGCCGCCAGGCGTACGGCGTCGTCCAGCAGTCCGATCGTGTGCGGGAAGGCGTCCCGGAAGAAGCCCGAGATCCGCAGGGTGACGTCGATGCGGGGGCGGCCCAGCTCCTCGGCGGGGACGGGCTCCAGCCCGGTCACGCGGCGGGAGGCGTCGTCCCAGACGGGGCGGATGCCGAGCAGGGCGAGGGCCTCGGCCACGTCGTCGCCGGCCGTGCGCATGGCGCTGGTGCCCCACAACGACAGCCCGACGGAGGTGGGCCATTCGCCGTTGTCGGTGCGGTAGCGCTCCAGCAGGGATTCCGCGAGGGCCTGGCCGGTCTCCCAGGCGAGACGGGAGGGGACGGCCTTGGGGTCGACGGAGTAGAAGTTGCGGCCGGTCGGCAGGACGTTGACCAGTCCGCGCAGCGGTGAGCCCGAGGGGCCCGCCGGCACGAAGCCGCCGCCCAGCGCGTGGACCATGTGGTCGATCTCGGCGGTGGTCGCGGCGAGGCGGGGCACGACCTCGCGGGCCGCGAACTCCAGGATGGCGGCGACCTGTTCGCCGTGCTCGGTGGGGACGGCGGCCGGGTCCCAGCCGGCGTCCTCCATCGCCTGGACCAGGGCGCGGGCCTTCTCCTCGGCCGCGTCGGCGGTCGTGCGGGTGGCGGCGGACTCGTCGAGGCCGAGGGCCTCGCGCAGGCCGGGCAGGGCCGTGGTACCGCCCCAGATCTGGCGGGCGCGGAGGACGGCGAGGACCAGGTTGACGTGGTCGCCACCGGTGGGCGGGTTGCCGAGGACGTGCAGACCGTCGCGGATCTGGGCGTCCTTGACCTCGCAGAGCCAGCCGTCGACGTGGAGCAGGAAGTCGTCGAAGCCGTCGTCGTCGGGGCGGTCGTCCATGCCGAGGTCGTGGTCGAGCTTCGCGGCCTGGATGAGGGTCCAGATCTGGGCGCGGATCGCCGGGAGCTTGGCGGGGTCCATGGAGGAGATCTGGGCGTACTCGTCGAGGAGTTGCTCCAGGCGCGCGATGTCGCCGTAGGAGTCGGCGCGGGCCATGGGCGGGACGAGGTGGTCGACGAGGGTGGCGTGGACGCGGCGCTTGGCCTGGGTGCCCTCGCCCGGGTCGTTGACCAGGAACGGGTAGATCAGGGGAAGGTCGCCGAGGGCGGCGTCGGGGCCGCAGGCGGCGGACAGGCCGGCGTTCTTGCCGGGCAGCCACTCCAGGTTGCCGTGCTTGCCGAGGTGGATCATCGCGTCGGCACCGAAGCCGCCGTCCTCGGCACGGGCGGCGATCCAGCGGTAGGCGGCCAGGTAGTGGTGGGACGGCGGGAGGTCCGGGTCGTGGTAGATGGCGATGGGGTTCTCGCCGAAGCCGCGCGGGGGCTGGATGATGATCAGCAGGTTGCCGAAGCGAAGGGCCGCGAGGACGATGTCGCCCTCCGGGTTGCGGCTGCGGTCGACGAACATCTCGCCCGGCGCCGGACCCCAGTGCTCCTCCACCGCCGTGCGCAGTTCCTCGGGGAGCGTGGCATACCAGCGGCGGTAGTCGGCCGCCGGGATACGCACCGGGTTGCGGGCGAGCTGCTCCTCGGTGAGCCAGTCCTGGTCGTGGCCGCCCGCCTCGATCAGCGCGCGGATCAGCTCGTCGCCGTCGCCGGAGGCCAGGCCCGGCACCTCGGCGTCCGTGCCGAAGTCGTAGCCCTCCTCGCGCAGGCGCCGCAGCAGGGCCACCGCGCTGGCGGGGGTGTCGAGGCCGACCGCGTTGCCGATGCGGGAGTGCTTGGTCGGGTAGGCGGAGAGGACCAGCGCGAGGCGCTTGTCGGCGGGCCGGATGTGGCGGAGCCGGGCGTGGCGTACGGCGATTCCGGCGACGCGGGCCGCGCGCTCGGGGTCGGCGATGTAGGCCGGGAGGCCGTCCTCGTCGATCTCCTTGAAGGAGAACGGGACGGTGATGAGGCGGCCGTCGAACTCGGGGACGGCGATCTGGCTGGCCGCGTCGAGCGGGGAGACGCCCTCGTCGTTCTCCTCCCAGGCGGCACGCGAACCCGTGAGGCACAGGGCCTGGAGGATCGGGACGTCCAGCTCGGTGAGCGCACCGGCGTCCCAGGACTCGTCGTCGCCGCCGGCCGATGCCGCGGCGGGCTTGGTGCCGCCCGCGGCGAGGACCGTGGTGATGATCACGTCGACGGAGCGGAGCTCCTCGATCAGCTCGGGCTCGGGGGCGCGCAGGGAGGCGACGTACAGGGGCAGGGCCCGGCCGCCCCCGTCCTCGATCGCGTCGCACAGGGCGCCGATGAACGCGGTGTTGCCGCTCATGTGGTGGGCCCGGTAGTAGAGCACGGCGACGGTCGGACCGTCGGCGCCGTCGCGCGGCGTGCGCTCCAGCGGGCCCCAGGTGGGCGCCGCCGCCGGTGCCTCGAAGCCGTGGCCGGTCAGCAGGACCGTGTCGGAGAGGAAGCGGGCGAGCTGCTCCAGGTTGGCCGGGCCGCCGTGCGCGAGATAGGCGTGCGCCTCGGCGGCGATGCCGACGGGGACGGTGGAGGCTTCCATGAGCTGGGCGTCCGGGGCCTGTTCGCCGGTGAGGACGACCACCGGGCGGCCGTCGGCCAGGAGCAGGTCGAGGCCGTCCTGCCAGGCCCGGATGCCGCCGAGGAGGCGTACGACGACCAGGTCGACCCCGTCGAGAAGGCCGGGGAGGTCGTCGAGGGCGAGACGGGAGGGGTTGGCGAAGCGGTAGGACACCGGACCCGCGGCCGCGCGGGCGCTCAGCAGATCGGTGTCGGACGTCGACAGGAGAAGGATCATGCGGCGTCGGCCTTCCTCGGGGTGTCCGCGCCCCGGGTGGTTCGAAATGGGGTCTCCCCTGCTCGGGCGAAGCCGAGCGCGCGGGGAAGGGAGTTCCTGACTCGCCCGGCCGCATGGGCCGAACTCACAGTGGCGGGACCGCGCCGGACTCGCACCGGCTTCCTCCCCTGTCGCCGTCGTGGCGATGGCGGACCGGATGATCCGCCGCGATCATAGTAAGTGCCAGGGGAAGAGGGCACGGCATACACCAGGTGTGCCGGTAGGTATGCTCGCCGCCATGTCCACGGCTGCCCACCGCTCATCGACCCAGGCCACAGCGGTCCCACGAGACCGCGGTGACGCCTGTCCGGGGACGCTGCGGCTGCACGCGGCGGACGACGGAGCGCTCGCTCGCGTCCGGATTCCCGGTGGTGTGCTGACCGTGCCGCAGGCGGAGACGCTCGTGGACGTCGCGGAGCGGCTGGGCGACGGAGAGCTGCATCTGACCTCGCGCGGCAACGCGCAGGTGCGGGGTCTGCCCGACGGATGCGCCGGGGAGCTGGCCGAGTTGCTGGACGCGGCCGGGCTGCTGCCCTCGCGCGGGCACGAGCGGGTGCGCAACATCGTGGCCTCGCCGCTGTCCGGTCTCGACGGGCGGGGCGTGCTGGACGTACGCCCCTGGCTGACGGCCCTCGACGCGGCGTTGTGCGCGAGCGAGGCGGCGCGGGCCCTGTCGGGGCGTTTCCTGTTCGCGCTCGACGACGGACGCGGCGACGTGGCCGGACTCGATGCCGATGTGACGGTACGGGCGACGGCGGACGGCGGCGCGGAACTCGCGCTCGGAGCGGCCGGGGAAGCGCTGTACGTCGGTGTCGAGGAAGCGGCCCGGGCCGCGCTGGTGGCCGCGGAGGCCTTCCTGGAGGCCGCGCGGACGAGCGGGGACCGCGTCTGGCGGGTGGATGAACTGTCCGTTTCCGGCGACGAGTTGCTCGATGCGGTCGGCTTGCGGCTGCGGGCCGAGGGTGTCCGTCACGAGCGGCGGAACCGGGAGACCGGCCGCACGGCAGGCCCGCCCCCGGGAGCCCTCGATGCCGGCCTGTCCGTGCACGTGCCTCTGGGGCGGCTCTCGGCGCACCAGTGGCGGGAACTGACGCGCGTCGCCGCCGGTGAGCTGCGTCTCACCCCGTGGCGCGGTGTGGTTCTTCCCACACACGGAACGGACCCGGACGAATCCCTCACCCGCCTCGCCGCCACCGGCCTCGTCACCGACCCCGGTTCCCCCTGGCTCCGTGTCGGCGCCTGCATCGGCAGGCCCGGATGCGCCAAGTCGCGGGCGGACGTACGGACCGACGCGGCCGAGGCCCTCGACGCGATCGAGCCGAACGGCCTCCCGTTGTACTGGTCCGGGTGCGAACGCCGCTGCGGACACCCCCGGGGCGACCACGTCGACGCGGTCGCCGCTCCGGGAGGCGGCTACCGGCTCTCCACCGCCGTGAGCGGCCGGAAACCCCGGACCACCCCGATGGACGACCCCGCCCGACTCGCCACCGCCCTGGCGGCGATCACCTCATGACCCCTACGACGACCGAAGGCAGCGAGAAGAACACCGTGACCACGTACGACTACGAGAAGGACGGCCCGGCCATCTACCGCCAGTCCTTCGCCACCATCCGCGCGGAGGCGGACCTCACGGCCCTGCCCGCCGACGTCAGCCAGGTCACGGTCCGGATGATCCACGCCTGCGGGATGGTCGACCTCGTACGGGACCTGGCCTACACCCCGGCCGTCGTGGCCCGCGCCCGTGAGGCCCTGCGCTCGGGCGCGCCCATCTTCACCGACGTGCAGATGGTGGCCAGCGGCGTGACGCGCAAGCGGCTCCCCGCCGACAACGACGTGCTGTGCACGCTCTCCGACCCGTCCGTGCCGGAGCTCGCGGCGAAGCTGGGCACCACGCGCAGCGCCGCCGCGATGGAGCTGTGGCGGGACCGGCTGGAGGGCTCGGTGGCTG
>NZ_JBHUQX010000563.1:0-4803 GCF_042674225.1 Streptomyces sp. NPDC056948 | reverse complement strand
CCTCCTTGCCTTCGCCACCGGGGCCGCGCGCCGTCGTCCGCCCGCGCCCACAAGGGGCGAAGACCAGGCCGGGGTGAGGACGAAAGGGCGATACCGAGGTCAAAACCCCGTCGTGGCTGGGGCGGCCGGCTCCACGGCTTTAGGCAGCCACTTTGGCGCGAGCCTCGAAGATCATGGCCCCAACGTCGTGCTTTACCGGGCAGGTCCACAGACTGCCCGACGCGCCGCAAGCTTACGGGGCCATGATCACTCGCGCCAAAGCAGCTCCAGCCCAAAGCCGTTCCACCGACCGCGTTTGGTTGCTCAACGTGGGAGGTGCATTAAAAACCTCGCATCCCCCCGCCCACAGTCGATCAACAGTGTTCCCCTGCAGAGCTGATGTGCCCTCTTCCGCAGTCCAGCGTCCCAAGTGCGCCGCCAGAGGGTCAGTGCGACGATAGTCGAGAGGGCCCTGAGCCCGCGAAGCGAGCAGGCAACTGCTCCTGCTGTACGCAAGCCCTTAACGCGATCACTCAATTCCAAGAGCTCATTATGAATGACTTGAGTGGAAAGTGCCGCGAACTATACGATTGCCTGGCAGCTACGCCCCGGACCGAAGATCTCGGACTGAGTCTGCTCGATATCCATCGGGCACTCAGAGAACATTGGGTCGTGGTCCACATGCCGTGGTACACGAAGCATGATGTTGAGCACGCCGAGAACGTAGCCAATATTGCTTTGAAATTGGCTTCAAAGCTGGAAGCCGGAAGTCAAGAACTCGACCCAGTCGATAAGTACCTCCTCTGCTCTGCGGCACTTCTTCACGATATCGGAATGAACGATCTCGCAAAATCCATTAATCCGAGTGGTGAAATGACAGAGGAAGACTATGCCACCATTCGCAAGCAGCATGCAAAACGCTCGGGAGAGATGATAATATCCCAGCGATCAAAATGGGGTTTGCCGAAACACGATTCGATCTTGGCCCAAGCTGTCAGCTTGATCGCTCAGGCGCATGGAACTTCAGAATACGCCAAGACCATACCAGAGCTTGCCGATTGCAAGACAGTAAGGGGCGTGAGCGTTAAAGCACCCACCTTGGCTGCCATTCTACTTATGGCCGATGAGCTTGACCTGGACTACGAGCGCGCGGGCGACATACCTGAATATCTCAATGCCGTTTCTGCGGCACACGACTTCAAACACCGATGCATCGGGTCCGCCGGCCTCGAGCTTAACAGCAAAGGCGAAGTAGAGATAAGAATTGAGCTCTCGATACCTAATGAGCTCGCACCGGAAGACAGGGAAGCAATCGAAGCATGGATTGTAGCCAAACTGCGGCGACAGATAAGCCTAGTCGAAGCATCGCTCGAAGAAGGATTCCCAGGTCGCCCAGGAATAAGTCGCGCCATTAAAGTATCTTACCGCAACGTCCCCTATCAGATCATGCCGTCTGCAGGGGCCCTCGCTGTAATTCGGTCCGAAGCCGCCACCGATAGGCTTATCGACCTCTCGGAATCCTTGAAGTCGATAAAAGCGGCTCTGCGCGAAGGGAAAAAGCTGATTGTCCTAATTGGAGAATGGGACAGGCTGGGCGGAGTTGACATTGACGGCAGAGAAGATCTCCTAGATGTCCTCACCAAACAGCTTAGCGCTAACGGCACTCTTATTCTCGCCAGTCGAAGGTTGGCCCTTAACGGTGCTGGCGAAGGGTCAGACGTACTTGAGGAGTGGGCAAACGCTATTCCTGACAGCAGATACCGATCGCCGGCGCAGGCACAACCTGAGGTTACTAGGCGCAGTAAGGTTCTTGATCGACTTCTCCAGGCCATCAGCGCCATTCCCCGCGAAGCGCACATATTGTTCACCTTGTCGTTCATGGAAGGAATGGACGACGACGTAAGGCGATGGTTTTTCCAGGAGGCTCTTCCTGCCATACAAGGAGCTGCACCCAGTAACACTTCCTTCGTAGTTACGGCTTCCGCTCAGTTCGTCGATGAAGTCAAACCATTGGACTACACGCCCATTGAAGTCGGCACCATCGATTTCGAAGAAGTAAAAGATCACCTAAAGCAGTATGAGCCAGGCCGGTGGGTTGGCGCCGTCTCTGCTCTGGGACTCCGCTATAAGGACTTCAAGAAACTCGCCATAAACCTTGAAAAGGACCTGCGAGGAGGGTAGGGACATGGAGGCCAGTATTCTGGACGCGTATGCATCCATCCTGAGCATTCCTCCAGTGTTCGACGAAGCGCTCGCCATCAACTACGGGACCAGCGCGGAATTTAATATCGCCCACGACAAAATAGAGGCCACACACCTTTTCGAACAATTGAGGCTCTGCGGCGTCATAGTTCGCGAGCAGGGCCTTTGCTGGAAGGTCGAAGAATCCTTTCGAAACGAGTTCTTGCGGCGCATTCAGAGAGATTCACGCTTGGATTATATGAATGCCGTAAGAGTATTCCTTGAGTACTCGAATGTTGGCTTCTCGGCAAAGATGAGAAGAGTGCTCGGTGAAAGTGCGGCAGAGATCACGAGCCGCATTATGAGATTGGAGCTCAATGATACTAGCGAGGACTTCAATGCCCTTGTGGAGATCGTTCAGGAAGGCGCTAGGCGGGGGCGAGGTGCAGATGCGCGTTGCACTATCAACCTTTTGGGTAAGCTTCCCCATCACCCGGATCGTGAGCGGCAAGAGAATTTCTTTGAGGCTCTTTGGCTCTGGCGCCGCCACGATCGAAAAGGAGCCAGGGACCATCTAGAATGTGTTCTTGCTCATCCCAACCAGGACCTCGCCAGTGCCATATCAGCACACCTGCTGGCTGTAATTGACATAGAGCAAGGGAAAGAGCATTTGGCAATATCTCTACTGGAAAGGTCTCTCTCTGATCTGGAATTTATCGACCATGAACGAGGAAGGGCCCTTGTCCTCACGACCCTGGGTCGCGCTCAACGCGAGATAGCCACACGGTGTCAAGCGCAAGCTGGAACAGACCCTAATAAGCGCATAGGCCACCTTAATGAGGCGGCAGAATTTTTCTCTGCGGCTCACTCTAGTTTTGACGAGGCTGCGCTTGTCGCAGGTAAGCTGAACGAATGGTCTAGTTACAGCAAAGCTCAGCTTGAGCTTGCGGTTTCCTATGAGAGAGAAGGGAAATTGGATAAGGCTATCCAGATCGTGGAAGAAGCGCGGCAACGTACCCCATCGACGGATAGAGACTTGATTGTAAGGGGATTGACTCAGCTCGGAAGTCTTTACCGGAAACGTAACAAGTATGCTGCAGCGGCAAGCATCCTTGATGAAGCGCTCAGATTCACAGAAGGGGATCAGCCCAACTTTGAGATCGCTAAACTGCTGAATGTACTAGCAAGCGCTGAAAGGAAGCAGGGAAACCTTGCCGAGGCGCGCCACCACGCTGAAAGCAGCGTACAATTGGGGCGTCGACTTGGAAATTCCCGTCACACGGCTCATGCGCTTAGCAATCTGGCTGCGATAGTCGTCGATGACGCTGTCAGCGAGGCTGACCTTGACTTCGCTATTGCATGCCTGGACGAATCGCAAGGAGTCTTGCGGGGGCTGAACGATGTCCGAGGGTTGCACATGATAGCTGAAACTCGCGGACGGGTACAGCGCAAGCGGGGTGACCTAGAAAAGTCGAGGCCGGATACGTCGACTAGGCGGAAACCCGTATAACGGCGGACAATCCGCGTATTCCTGCGGACCATCACGGTAGGTGCTACACACAACAGCCCCAGGTCGAGTGCTCGCCCATGTTTGCTCCGGGATGAAGAGGCCCGTGCCAGACGGGTGCCAGCTCCAGCGGGGAACCACGGGGAACACTGGAGTATCGAGGAACGGCCAGAAGAGCACCGAGGCCAGTCCGATGCAGGTCAGAGCAGGAACCACCTCTTGGGGACCCTAGCTTCCCAAGCTGAGATCATCAGCGCCTGGGACCGCTTCCTTCTTCACAGCGCGCAACAACGTGTGCTCAATACAGTCGTATGGACTGGACTGCACCTCTGAGTGCCATAGCCGGCGCACTCGCTGGCATCGTCGCGACGTTCGTTGTGGACCGAGACCGCTGGAAGCGTGCCCAACGAGCAGACGCGCAGACCGTTCTGCGCGAAGCCTTCGTGACGTACCTCTCTCACCTGGCCCGCGCGACAGAGAGCATGCGCTTCACCTCAGAAGCTGCCTACGACACACCTGAAAATCGCAGGCGTGCAGTCCGTGCCGCCTTCTCAGAGTCCGGTCTGTTCGAGCAACGGTTCAGCCTGACGATGCTTGCCCCGCCTCGCGTGGTCGAGCTGGGCGTCGAAGCATTCCGCACCGTCCGAACTCTGCGCGATCTACTCGCGGACGGCGCACACGTCACGGATGGCACCTTCCAGACCGCACAGCACACCTACTACAAGGCCGTTCAGGCCACCGCATCCGCCATGCGCCAAGAACTCGGCATCCCCGAATTGCCCTTCGATCCCTTGGCGCCCAGCCACGACACCCGCACTCAGCGGCACCCCTGAGCACCCTCCAGGGCGCGCCCCTGTGAGAGGAAACCCGGCCTTCGGGGCAGCTCGGCGCGGCCGGGCCCCGTCTCAGTTTCCGTCTCATTCAGCGCCGTTCACTGCCGTTCATCAAGGACCGCGCGCAGAGTTCGCCTCACGGGCCAGCCGCCCTTGAACGCAGGTGAACGCCCTCGAACCGAGCCCGCCACCCCACCACCACAGTTGGAAAGCGTGTTGGGGGCAACCCCTCACGAGTTCGAATCTCGTATCCTCCGCCAGTGCCTCACCGGGCACGATGTCGAAGGGCCCCACCGCTTGCGG
>NZ_JBHUQX010000562.1:0-4816 GCF_042674225.1 Streptomyces sp. NPDC056948 | reverse complement strand
CGGGTTCTTTTGTTTATATGTCACCGGCGCCGCCTTTTTCCCCCCCCCTCGCGCGGGGGGGGCGGGCCCGGCGCCCCCCGACGGCCGTCACAGAAGGACAACCATGAGCACGCCTGAATCCCCCGTAGTACGTACCGAACGCATCGGCTCCGCCCTGCTGATCACCCTCGACCGGCCCGAGGCCCGCAACGCCGTGAACGCGGCGGTGGCCACCGGACTGGCAGGCGCGCTGGACGAGTTGGAGGCCGACCCGGCACTGCGGGCCGGTGTCCTGACCGGTGAGGGCGGGACCTTCAGCGCCGGCATGGACCTCAAGGCGGCGCTGCGCGGCGAGTCGCCCGAGATCGAGGGCCGCGGGTTCGGCGGACTGACCGAGTCCGAGCCGGCCAAGCCCCTGATCGCCGCCGTGGAGGGCTTCGCCATGGGCGGCGGCTTCGAACTGGCCCTGGCCTGCGACCTGATCGTCGCGGCCGAGGACGCCCGGTTCGGTCTGCCCGAGGTCAAGCGCGGGCTGATCGCGGCGGGCGGCGGTGTGATCCGGCTGCCCAAGCGGATCCCGCACCACCTGGCCATGGAACTCCTGCTGACCGGCGAGCCCGTCGACGGCCGCCGCGCCGGTGAACTGGGCCTGGCCAACCGGGTCACCGGCACCGGCCAGGCCGTCGCCGAGGCGCTCCGGCTGGCCGAGCGGCTCGCCGAGAACGCCCCGCTCGCGCTCGCCGCCGTCAAGCGCGTCGTCCGCGCCGCCGACGGGGCGCCCGACGCCGAGGCCTTCGCCTTCCAGCGCGAGCAGATGACGACCCTGATGGCCTCGGCCGACGTCCGCGAGGGCATGACCGCCTTCGCCGAGCGCCGCCCCGCGCAGTGGACGGGACGGTGAGGCGACATGCGCGCCGAGGACGTACGACGGCACGTCACCACCCCGCTCACCAGCCCGGCGTTCGCGCCGACCGTCCCGCGCTTCACCGACCGGGAGTACCTCAACGTCGTCTACCGCACCGACCCCGAGGCACTGCGGGCGGTCGTCCCGGAGCCGCTGCGGATCGATGAGCCGCTCGTCCGGTTCGAGGTCATGAAGATGGGCGACGTCAGCGGCTACGGCCCCTACACGGAGGCCGGCCAGGCGATCCCCGTCAGCTTCGAGGGCGAGCAGGGCGAGTACCTGCACGCCATGTACCTCGACAACTTCCCGGCGACCGCCTCCGGCCGCGAGGTCTCCGCCTACCCCAAGGCCATGGGCTCCCCGGCGCTCCACGTCGACACCGGCGCGCTCGTCGGCACCCTCGACCACGGCACCCTGCGGGTCGCCACCGCGACCATGGGCTACAAGCACCACGCACTGGACCGGGCCGAGGCGGCGGCACAGATCACCGTGCCGACCTTCATGCTCAAGACCGTGCCCGGCTACGACGGTCTGCCGCGCGTGCAGGAACTCGTCCGCACCCGCATCACCGACCTCACCGTCAAGGAGGCCTGGACCGGACCCGCCCGGCTGCAGCTCTTCCAGCACGTGCTGGCCCCGCTGGCCGACCTGCCGGTGCTGGAGGTCGTCTCCGCCAGTCACATCCTCACCGACCTGACGCTCGCGGGCGTCGAGCCGGTCCACGACTACCTGAAGGGAGCCATGTCATGACCCGCGCCTTCCGTACGGCGGCGGTGATCGGCGCCGGGACCATCGGACTGTCCTGGGCGACGCTGTTCGCCGCGCACGGCCTGACCGTCAAGGTGACCGACCCGCGGCCGGACCTCGCCGAGGCCGTGGCCGAGGCCCTGGACCGGAACGCCCCTCAGCTCGCCGCCCGCGGCCTGGACGTGACCGACCTCGCCGACCGGGTGCACATCGCGGTCGATGTCGCCGAGGCGGTCCGGGACGCGGACGTCGTCCAGGAGAACGGCCCCGAGCGGGTCGAGTTCAAGCGGGACCTGTTCGCCACGCTGGTCCGGGAGGCCCCCGACCACGCGCTGCTGCTCAGCTCCTCGTCGGCGATCCCGTCCAGCGCGTTCACGCGTGAGCTGCCGGACGAGGCCGCCGCCCGGGTCCTGATCGGCCACCCCTTCAACCCGCCGCACCTGGTCCCGCTCGTCGAGGTCGTGCCCGGGGAGCGCACCGGCGAGGACGCCGTGCAGGACGCGGTGGACTTCTACACCTCGGTCGGCCGCACCCCGGTCGTCGAGCGCAAGGAGATCCCCGGCTTCGTCGGGAACCGGCTGCAGAACGCGCTCAGCCGCGAGGCGGTGTACCTCGTCGAGCAGGGCGTGGTGACCCCCGAGGACCTCGACAAGGTGATGACGAACTCGCTGGGCCTGCGCTGGGCCACGGTCGGGCCGTTCCTCGGCTCGCACCTGGGCGGCGGACCCGGCGGCTACCGGCACATGGCCGAGCACATCGGAGCCTCGATGAAGCAGATGTGGGCGGGGCTCGGCACCCCGTCGCAGAACGAGGAACAACAGGAACGGCTCATCGAAGCCGTGGAAAAGGCCTACGGCTCCTCCACGTACCCGGAACTCACCGAGACGCGCGACCGCAGGCAACTCGCCGTGCTGTCCGCCCTGGACAGCGCCGACAAGGAGGAGAACTGAGATGACCACCCCCATGGAACCCCTCGAGGACCAGCTGACCGCCGACTTCTACACCTACGAGGCCCTGCTGCCGGACGAGGAGCGCAAGATCCTCCTCAAGGCCCGCGCCCTCATGCGGGACGAGGTCAAGCCGCTGGTGAACGAGAACTGGGCCAAGGGCGAGTTCCCCACCGAGCTCATCTCCCTGTTCCGCGACAGCGGCCTCGCCGGACTGCCCTACGAGGGCTACGGCGAACACCGCCCCGCCGTCAGCAACCTCCTCAGCGGCATGCTCGCCCTGGAGATGACCCGCACCGACGCCTCCGTGTCCACCTTCTTCGGCGTCCACAACGGCCTGGCGATGTACTCGATCCACTCGGGCGGCGACCAGGAGCAGCGCGACCGCTGGCTCCCGGAGATGGCCGCGATGGACAGGATCGGCGCCTTCGCCATGACCGAACCGCTCGGCGGCTCCGACGTCGCGGGCGGCATGCGCACCACCGCCCGGCGCGAAGGAGACACCTGGGTCCTGAACGGCGCCAAGAAGTGGATCGGCAACGCCACCTTCGCCGACTACGTCGTGGTCTGGGCCCGGGACGTCGACGACAACCACGTCAAGGGCTTCGTCGTCGAGAAGGGCACGCCCGGCTTCGAGCCGGTGAAGATCGAGGGCAAGATCGCCTTCCGGATCGTGGAGAACGCCGAGATCACCCTGACCGACGTCCGGGTGCCGGAGGCGAACCGCCTGCAGAACATCGACTCGTTCCGGGACGTCGCCGAGATCCTGCGCGCCACCCGCAGCGGGGTGGCCTGGCAGGCGCTGGGCGTGATGGTCGGCGCCTACGAACTGGCCCTGGACTACGCCCGGGAGCGCCGCCAGTTCGGCCGCCCGATCGGCGGCTTCCAGCTCGTGCAGGACCTGCTGGTCAAGAGCCTGGGCAACATCACGGCGTCCTGGGGCATGCTGGTGCAGCTCGCCCGGCTGCAGGACGCGGGGATCTTCCGTGACGAACACTCCGCGCTGGCCAAGGCGTTCGTCACCTCCCGGATGCGGGAGGTCGTGGCCTGGAGCCGGGAGATCTTCGGCGGCAACGGAATCCTCCTGGAGCACGACATCGCCCGGTTCTTCGCCGACGCCGAGGCCATCTACTCCTTCGAGGGCACCCGCGAGATGAACACCCTGATCGTCGGCAAGTCGATCACCGGCCAGAGCGCCTTCGTGTGACACGTGCGGCAACAGTGAACCCCAGGTCCTTCGACCTGGGGTTTTCTCATGGCGCCACCTTGATGCCATCATGCCGCCATGGACCTCACGCCCTACGTCGACTCACTCCGCCGGGAACTCGCGGTGGCTGCCGAAGCCGGTGGGGAGGACGCCCGCGAGCTGGCCGAGCGGCTGACCGCTCCGCTGGAGTCGGCGGCCCGCCTGACACTGCTGAACGTGCTGTCCGCCGCCATGGACGAGATCACCCGCGAACTCGCCCCCGGCTCGGTCGACGTACGGCTGCGCGGGCTCGACCCCGCCTTCGTCGTGACACCGCCGCCGGCGGGCGCCGGTTTCGAGGAGCCGGACACGCGTCCCGAGCCGCCGAGGACCCCGGCACCGGCCCCGGCGCCCGCCGACGCCGATGACGGCACCACCGCGCGGATCAATCTGCGTCTGCCCGCCCATCTCAAGGGGCGCGCCGAGGAGGCCGCCGCACGCGAGGGTCTGTCGGTCAACGCCTGGCTGGTGCGCGCGGTGAACGCGGCCGTGGAGAGCGGCGACATCCGGGCCCGCTCCACCGAGTCGACCCGCGGCGGCGGTAACCGCTACACCGGCTGGGTGCGCTGATGCCCGCCTTCGAGACCCCGGAGCCCGTTGCGGTGACCCTCCGCATCGGCACGGGCCTCGTGCGGTTCCTCGCCGACGACCGCACCGACACCGTCGTGGAGGTGCTGCCCACGGATCCGGATCGGGACGCCGATGTGCGGCTCGCCGAGCAGACCCAGGTGGGCTGCGCGGGCGGGCGGCTGCACATCGAGGCGCCCCGGCAGGGCACCCTGTTCGGGCGGCCGCCGTCCGTGGACATCGTCATCGAACTGCCCGCCGGTTCCCGCGTGGAGGCGGAGGCGGCCTGGGCCGACTTCCGAGCCGAGGGGCGGCTCGGCCGGACCCGGGTGAAGACCTCGACCGGCGACATCCGGCTGGCCGAGACGGGGCCGCGCCGCGCCGTGCTCGCCCTCGGCGACCGCGTTCCCGCGGACGTACGGGACG
>NZ_JBHUQX010000561.1:0-4824 GCF_042674225.1 Streptomyces sp. NPDC056948 | reverse complement strand
GTTCATGACCTTGACCCACGCGGCGACGAAGTCGTTCACGAACTTCTCCTTCGCGTCGTCGCTCGCGTAGACCTCGGCGAGCGCGCGCAGCTCGGAGTTCGAGCCGAAGACCAGGTCGGCGCGGCTGCCGGCCCACTTGACCTCGCCGGTGTCGGCGTCGCGGCCCTCGAACGTGGTCTGGTCCTCGGACGTCGACTTCCACGTGGTGCCCAGGTCGAGCAGGTTGACGAAGAAGTCGTTGGTCAGCGAACCGGGCGTCTTGGTGAAGGCGCCGAGCGGGGACTGCTGGTGGTTGGCGCCCAGGACACGCAGGCCGCCGACCAGGACGGTCGCCTCGGGCGCGCTCAGGGTGAGCAGATTCGCCCTGTCGAGCAGCAGGAACTCGGCCGGCAGGCGGTTGCCCTTGCCGTGGTAGTTGCGGAACCCGTCCGCGGTCGGCTCGAGCGCCTCGAAGGACTCGGCGTCGGTGTGCTCCTCCGTCGCGTCCACCCGGCCCGCGGCGAAGGGAACCTGCACCTGGAAGCCGGCTTCCTTGGCTGCCTTCTCGACGGCGGCGGAGCCACCGAGGACGATCAGGTCGGCCAGGGAGACCTTCTTCGCGCCGGAGTTGAACTCCTGCTGGATGCCTTCCAGCACGCGCAGCACCTGCGCGAGCTCGTCGGGCTCGTTGACCTCCCAGCCGCGCTGCGGCTGCAGGCGGATGCGGGCGCCGTTGGCACCGCCGCGCTTGTCGCTGCCGCGGAAGGTGGACGCCGAGGCCCACGCGGTGGACACCAGCTGCGAGACGGACAGGCCCGACTCGAGGAGCTTGGTCTTGAGGGTCTCGATGTCCTCGCCGCCGATGGGCTCACCCTCGGCCTCGGGCAGCGGGTCCTGCCAGATCAGGGTCTCCGCCGGGACCTCCGGGCCGAGGTACAGGGACTTCGGGCCCATGTCACGGTGGGTCAGCTTGAACCAGGCGCGGGCGAAGGCGTCCGCGAACTCCTGCGGGTTCTCGTAGAACCGGCGGGAGATGGGCTCGTAGATCGGGTCGAAGCGCAGCGACAGGTCGGTGGTGAGCATCTTCGGGCGGTGCTTCTTCGACGAGTCGTGGGCGTCCGGGACGGTCTCCGGGGCGTCCTTGGCGACCCACTGGTTGGCGCCGGCCGGGCTCTGCTCGAGCTCGTACTCGAACTCGAAGAGGTTCTTGAAGAACCCGTTGCTCCACTGGGTCGGGGTGGTGGTCCAGGTGACCTCCAGGCCGGAGGTGATGGCGTCCCCGCCCTTGCCCGTGCCGTAGGTGCTCTTCCAGCCCAGGCCCTGCTCCTCCATGGTGGCGGCCTCGGGGTCGGCGCCGACGTTGTCGGCGGGGCCGGCTCCGTGGGTCTTGCCGAAGGTGTGGCCACCGGCGATCAGGGCGACGGTCTCCTCGTCGTTCATCGCCATGCGGGCGAACGTCTCACGGATGTCGCGGGCCGCGGCGATCGGGTCCGGGTTGCCGTTCGGGCCCTCCGGGTTGACATAGATGAGGCCCATCTGGACCGCGCCGAGCGGGTTCTCCAGCTCACGGTCGCCGGTGTAGCGCTTGTCGTCGAGCCAGGTGGTCTCGGGACCCCAGTAGACGTCCTCCTCGGCCTCCCAGACGTCGGCGCGGCCACCGGCGAAGCCGAAGGTCTCGAAGCCCATCTGCTCCAGGGCGACGTTGCCGGTGAGGATCAGGAGGTCGGCCCAGGAGATGGACTGGCCGTACTTCTTCTTGACCGGCCACAGCAGACGGCGGGCCTTGTCGAGGTTGCCGTTGTCCGGCCAGCTGTTGAGCGGGGCGAAGCGCTGCTGCCCGGCGCCGGCGCCGCCGCGGCCGTCGCTGGTGCGGTAGGTGCCCGCGCTGTGCCAGGCCATACGGATCATCAGCGGGCCGTAGTTGCCGAAGTCGGCGGGCCACCAGTCCTGCGAGGTGGTCAGTACCTCGGCGATGTCCTGTTTGACGGCGTCGAGGTCGAGGTTCTTGAAGGCCTCGGCGTAGTCGAAGTCCCCACCGAGCGGGTTGGCCACCTCGGGGTTCTTGGCGAGGATCTTCAGGTTGAGCCGCTCGGGCCACCACTGGCGGTTGCCACCACCCTGGGTCGGGTGCAGCGCGCGGCCGTGCGCGACGGGGCAGCCGCCTCCCGTCTCCTCCGACTTCGGGTCGGTGACGATCGCGTCGTGGTTCTCAGTCATGGAAATCCTTCCGGACGGGGTGGATCACGGTGCTCGGGTGGATCACATTGCTCAGGAACTGCGGGCGGTGGAACAGGCGGGGCACAGACCCCAGTAGATGACCTCGGCCTCGTCGACGGCGAAGCCGCGGTCGTCGGACGCGGTCAGGCAAGGGGCGTGGCCGACCGCGCAGTCGACGTCGGCGACGGTCCCGCACGACCGGCAGACGAGGTGGTGGTGGTTGTCGCCGACCCGTCCCTCGTAGAGAGCCGGGCTGTTGGGCGGGTCGAGACGGCGTATGAGTCCTGCCGCGGTGAGTGCGTGGAGCCCCTCGTACACGGCTTGGACGGAGATGTGGCCCACGCGGCCGCGGACCTCGGAGGCGATGACCTCGGCGCCGAGGTGGTCACCGTCCCGCACGGTCTCGAGCAGCGCGACGCGGGCGGCCGTCACCCGCAGGCCGGCACCGCGGAGCTCTTCGGCGGTGGTCGGGTTCTGGGATGCGGTCATGCCGGACAACCTAACGGCACAAACACGAGCGGTTCAAGAAAACGAACGGTTCAATTTTGGTGTCGTCTTCGTGAGGCCTTGTGTGGCGGGCTTCATCGCAGGTTTGTGAACTCCGTCACAGTGATTGTGCCGTGGGGATTCTGTCGGCCGGGTGTCAGCCGTGCCCGTGGCGTGTCAGTACCGCTCGTGCCGTCGCCGCCATGGCCTCGTCGACCATCTGGCCCTCGAAGGTGAGCGCGCCGGTGCCGGTGCGCTGGGCCGACTCCACGGCGGCGACGAGGCGGGCGTAGCGGTCGAGCTCTTCGGGGGTGGGGGCGAAGACCTCGTTGATCACGGGGATGTGGGTCGGGTGGATGGCCATCATGCCGTCGTAGCCGAGGGCGCGGTTCTGTTCGGCGAAGGCGCGCAGGCCCGTGAGGTCGGCGATGTGCGTCCACAGTCCGGTCACGGGGTACGGCGCTCCGGCGGCGCGGACGTCGAGCAGTACGCGGGAGCGCAGGGCTTGCGTCTCGGTGCCCTGGGGGCTCCAGCGGTAGCCGACGGCGCGCTCCACGTCGCCTCCGGGTGCGGTCAGCGCACCGGCGTGTGCGATCCGGGGGGCCGCGGCGGCGATGTCGTAGGCGTCGTGGAGGGCGCGGGCCGACTCCAGCAGGGGGACGAGGCTCGTCGTGCCGACGGGGAGCCCGTGTTCCTGTTCGCACCAGGTGATGAGGCGGTCGGCGAGCCGTACGTCGGCGGCGGTGCGCACTTTCGGCAGGACGATCCCGGTCGTTCCGGGGCGCACGACGGCACGCAGTTCCTCGGCGGCGGTCCAGTCGTCGAGCGGGTTGATCCGGACGAACAGGGGCATGGCGCCGGGCGGTTCCGCGGCGGCCTCCGCCAGGGCCTCGGTCACCCGGGCGCGAGCCAGCGGCTTGTCGGGCGCGGGCACCGCGTCCTCCAGGTCGAGGATGACGGCGTCGGCGCCGGCCGCGCGGGCCTTGGGGAGCCAGTCGGTGCGATGGCCGGGGACGAAGAGGAGGGAGCGCAGGGGTGCCGTGGCACGCGCCTCGCCGCTCGCGGGTGTGCCGGCGTCAGACGACATCGTTCTTCTCCAGGGCCGCGAGTTCCTCGTCGCTCAGTCCGAGCCAGTCCCGGTACACGAGGTCGTTGTCCTGGCCGAGCGCGGGGCCGGTGCGCCAGATGCGGCCGGGGCGTTGCCGGAAGTGCGGGATGACCGCCTGCATGCGTACCTCGCCCAGGTCGGGGTCGTCGACGGTGACGATGTCCTCGCGCTCGGCGTAGACGGGGTCGGCGGCGATGTCGGCCGCGTCGAACACCCGGGAGGCCACGACCTCGGCGCGGGCGAACGCCTCCAGGCACTCGGCCTCGGAGCGCTCCGCCACCCAGGTCCGCAGACCGTCGTCCAACTCCCCGCGTCGTGCGTGCTGTTGCTCCGACGTGGCGAACTCCTCCTCGGGCAGGCCCAGCAGCCGGGCCACGTTGCGTACCGAGCGCAGGGTCGCGGAGGTCACCGTGATCCACTGCTCGTCGCGGGAACGGTAGGTGTTGATCACGGCGGCGGGGGCGACCGCCAACTGATTGCCGGAGCGCTGCGGCACCGTGCCGAGCTGGTCGTGGACGATGACCTGCCACTCGACGAGCCGGAAGAGGGGCTCGAACAGGGCGAGGTCGATCCACTCCCCGTCGAAGTCGGGGTCGTGGTCACGCCGGTGGAGGGCGGCGAGGACGGCGTAGGCACCCATGAGGCCGGTCACGGCGTCGCCGTGCGAGAAGCCGGTGTGGACGGGCGGGCCGTCGGGGGAACCGGTCAGGTGGACGACCCCACTGCGGGCCTCGCCCATCTTGCCGAAGCCGGGGGCGTCGGCCTGGCTGGAGGTGGCGCCGAAGCCGGAGATCTGCAGCAGGACGGCCTTGGGGTTGATCCGGTGCACGGCCTCCCAGTCCAGACCCCAACTGCGCAGCCGCCCGGCGCGCAGGGTGACGATGACGACGTCCGCCCAGGCGACGAGGCGGTGGGCGACCGCACGGCCCGCCTCGTGGTGCAGATCGAGGGTGACGGAGCGCTTGTTGCGACCGGCGACCTTGAACCACAGGGGAACGCCGTCGCGCCGGGGCCCCATCGCGCGGGCGGCGTCG
>NZ_JBHUQX010000560.1:0-4859 GCF_042674225.1 Streptomyces sp. NPDC056948 | reverse complement strand
GCCTCGATGCAAATCGAGGAGCCCCGCTCCCAGTTGGCGCCCGCTCGGGCCCGACGGTCCGTCAGACCTCGACGACCACAGGCAGGATCATCGGCCGGCGCCGGTAGTTGTCCGAGACCCACTTGCCCAGCGTGCGGCGGATGAGCTGCTGGAGCTGGTGGGGTTCGACCACGCCGTCCTGGGCGGAGCGTTCGAGCACCTCCGTGATCCGGGGGGCCACGTCGCCGAAGGCGGAGTCCTCGATGCCGGAACCGCGGGCCTGGATGTGCGGGCCGCCGGTGATCTTTCCGGTGGACGAGTCGATGACCACGAAGACCGAGATGATGCCCTCGTCGCCGAGGATCTTGCGGTCCTTGAGAGCCGGCTCTCCCACGTCGCCGACCGAGAGGCCGTCGACGTAGACATAGCCCGCCTGGACCTTGCCGGAGATCTTCGCCTTGCCCTCGATGAGGTCGACGACCACTCCGTCCTCGGCGATGACGATGCGGTCGTGCGGGACGCCGGTCAGGGCGCCCAGCTCGGCGTTGGCGCGCAGGTGGCGCCATTCTCCGTGCACCGGCATCAGGTTCTTCGGGCGGCAGATGTTGTAGAAGTACAGCAGCTCGCCGGCCGAGGCGTGGCCCGAGACGTGGACCTTGGCGTTGCCCTTGTGGACCACGTTGGCGCCCCATCGGGTGAGGCCGTTGATCACGCGGTATACCGCGTTCTCGTTGCCGGGGATCAGGGACGACGCCAGGATCACCGTGTCGCCGTTGACGATGCGGATCTGGTGGTCGCGGTTGGCCATCCGGGACAGGGCCGCCATCGGTTCGCCCTGGGAGCCCGTGCAGACCAGGACCACCTCGCGGTCGGGAAGGTCGTCGAGTGTCTTGACGTCGACCACCAGGCCCGGCGGGACCTTCAGATAGCCCAGGTCCCTCGCGATGCCCATGTTGCGGACCATCGAGCGGCCGACGAAGGCGACCCTGCGGCCGTACTCGTTGGCCGCGTCCAGGATCTGCTGGATGCGGTGGATGTGGCTGGCGAAGCTGGCCACGATGATCCGCTTGCGGGCGTTCCCGAAGACCTGGTGCAGGACGTTGGAGATGTCCCGCTCGGGCGGGACGAACCCCGGGACCTCGGCGTTCGTCGAGTCGGAGAGGAGTAGGTCGATCCCCTCCTCGCTCAGACGTGCGAACGCGTGCAGGTCCGTCAGACGGTTGTCCAGCGGGAGCTGGTCCATCTTGAAGTCGCCCGTGTGGACGACCATGCCCGCCGGGGTGCGGATGGCCACGGCCAGCGCGTCCGGGATGGAGTGGTTGACCGCGACGAACTCGCAGTCGAAGGGGCCGATGCGCTCGCGGTGCCCTTCCGCCACCTCGAGGGTGTACGGGCGGATGCGGTGCTCCTGGAGCTTGGCCTCGATGAGGGCGAGGGTCAGCTTGGAGCCGATCAGCGGGATGTCCGGCTTCTCGCGCAGGAGGAAGGGAACGGCGCCGATGTGGTCCTCGTGGCCGTGCGTGAGGACGATGCCCTCGATGTCGTCGAGGCGGTCCCTGATGGACGAGAAGTCCGGCAGGATCAGGTCGATTCCGGGCTGCTCCTCCTCGGGGAAGAGCACGCCGCAGTCGACGATCAGCAGGCGGCCGCCGTACTCGAAGACCGTCATGTTGCGGCCGATCTCACCGAGACCGCCGAGCGGGGTGACTCGCAGGCCGCCTTCGGGAAGCGGCGGGGGCGGGCCGAGTTCGGGATGCGGATGACTCAAAAGACTCTCCTCACCACACGCGCCACGTACCGGTGGGGCACGTGGCGCGCGTGACGTTCGTGCAGAAGCAGTTGTCTGTGTGGGGTGCGCGGGCACCGGTGGCCCGCTTATTCAGTTGTGAAGCACGCGCACGGGGGTCCGCGCGAAGTCTGGTGTCAGAGCTGTACCCCGCCGGCGGCAAGATCGATCTTGAGTTGCTCGATCTCTTCGGGCGCGCACTCGACCATGGGGGCGCGCAGGGGCCCGGCGGGCAGGCCCTTCAGGGCGAGCGCCGCCTTGGTCGTCATCACGCCCTGGGTGCGGAACATGCCCGTGTAGACGGGGAGCAGCTTCTGGTGGATCTCGGTGGCCTTCTGGACGTCACCCGAGGTGTACGCCTCGACCAGGGCGCGCAGCTCGGGGGTGACCACATGGCCGACGACGGAGACGAAGCCGACCGCGCCGACGGAGAGGAGGGGGAGGTTCAGCATGTCGTCGCCGGAGTACCAGGCGAGGCCGGAGGTGGCGATGGCCCAGCTCGCTCGGCCGAGGTCGCCCTTGGCGTCCTTGTTGGCGACGATGCGCGGGTGCTCGGCGAGGCGGACGAGCGTCTCGGTGTTGATCGGGACGCCGCTGCGGCCGGGGATGTCGTAGAGCATGACCGGCAGTCCGGCTGCGTCGGCGATGGCCGTGAAGTGTCGGTAGAGGCCCTCTTGCGGGGGCTTGTTGTAGTACGGCGTCACGACGAGCAGGCCGTGTGCGCCGGTGCGCTCCGCCGCGCGGGCGAGTTGGATGCTGTGGTGGGTGTCGTTGGTGCCGACCCCGGCCACCACGTGGGCACGGTCGCCGACCGCCTCCAGGACCGCCCGTACGAGATCCGCTTTCTCCGCGTCGCTGGTGGTCGGGGACTCGCCGGTGGTCCCGTTGATGACCAGGCCGTCGTTGCCTGCGTCCACCAGGTGGGTGGCGAGCCGCTGCGCGCCGTCGAGGTCGAGTGCGCCGTCCGCCGTGAAGGGCGTGACCATGGCGGTGAGGACCCGCCCGAAGGGGGTCTGCGGAGTGGAGGTCGGAGCCATGGGTTACACGCTACTCGTTGCTCAGGACCGGGTCTGCCCTAGGGGCAGGCGACAAGTCGCGACAAAGGTGGAGCCCGGCACTGCCTGCTCGGGGGTTCAAGCAGTGCCGGACCCGTTTGATCAGGCTAAGTGAACTTCTCGAAATGCCGCAATACGGACACTTCGCACGGCTGAACCGTACATCTGTACCTGCTCGGGGAAGCGGGCCGCGTTACGGCGCCACGCGTCCGTTCGCGTTGAAGGCGGCGTAGGTGAGCGGCATGAGCCGGGCCCACTCGGCCTCCATCTTCTCGCCGACCATCTCGATCTCACGCTGCGGGAAGGACGGGACCTTGGCCAGCTCGTGCTGGGTGCGCAGGCCGAGGAAGTGCATCAGCGAGCGGGCGTTGCAGGTGGCGTACATCGAGGAGTACAGGCCGACCGGGAGGACCGCGCGGGCGACCTCGCGGGCGACGCCGGCGGCGAGCATCTCCTGGTAGGCCTCGTATGCCTGCCGGTAGGAGTCCTCCATCACACGGCCGACCAGCTCCTGCTGGGCCTGCGTGCCCTCGACGAAGACGTACTTGCCGGGACGGCCCTCCTGGACGAGCTTGCGGGACTCGTCGGGGACGTAGAAGACCGACTGGAGCTCCCGGTACCGGCCCGACTCCTCGTTGTACGACCAGCCGACGCGGTGCCGCATGAACTCGCGGAAGACGAAGATCGGGGCGCTGATGAAGAAGGTCATCGAGTTGTGCTCGAACGGGCTGCCGTGCCGGTCCCGCATCAGGTAGTTGATCAGGCCCTTGGAACGCTCGGGGTCCTTGTCCATCTCGTCCAGGGACTGCTCGCCGAGGGTCGAGACGCGGGCGGCGAAGAGGACGTCCGCGTCGGACGCGGTGTGCTTGACCAGCTCGACGGTGACGTCGCTGCGGTAGCTGGGCTTCGGGTCGTCGGCGGGGGTGTCGGTCACGGTTGGCAGGGCCTTCCCATCTCGTCGTGTGGCGACGTCACTCTACGGCCCGCCGAAATCAGAGCGATCGGTGGCGTGCCGCAATGAAGTCGGTGAAACAGGGCACCTCTGAGGGAGTTCTTTCGTCTCTACTGATGAAAGTGATCCGTTCCACCCCCGAAGGAGAAGCACCCCTGATGTTCGGTCGGCGTGAACCCGTACCGTTTGCCTTCGTCGCCGAGGCCGACAGGTTCCGCAGCAATGTCACTCCCCCACCGCGTGAGCGGCCGTCCTTCGGTGAGAGGGCCGGCCGATGGCTGTTCGGGCTCACCGTCGTGGCGGGGCTCGTGGGATCCCTGGTCATCGGGACGCCCGCGCTGAAGCCCGACTACACGGCAAATCAGCCGCAGCAGTCGCAGGCATCCCAGAACCACTGAGCCACCGCGGGCCGGCGGTGACTCCATCCGGCCCCCTGCCAGTGGTGACCGTGGAAGCAGATCGGTAGCCTCACCGGGCACAGCCCACGCATGGATCGAGTGAGGACCCGCCGTGCCCCTGCCCTTCCTGACGGCCGACCGCGTTTTCGACGCGGCGGACGACGTTCCGCTGCCGCACGAAGATCTTGACACTTGGCGGCGGCCGTACCGCCCCGGGCCGTGGCGGGTCGGGGCGGCGGCGCTGGCGCTGCTGCTCGCCTCGTTCGTGCTGTTCGCCGCGGTCATCATCGCGGCGACGGCCGAACCGGCCTCGGCCGGGCTGGTCTTCGCTCTCGCGCTGCTCGTCATCGCCGGGGCGCTGCGGCTGCTGCGCATGGGCGTGTGGGTGAGTGCCCGCGGGCTGCGGCACGTGGGTTTCCTCACGACGCGTACGGCGCCCTGGGCGCAGGTCGTCTCCTTGCGCACGGTGCAGCAGCCGGTGCGCTGGCTGGGGCTCCCCCGGACCCTGCAGGGCCAGGCGCTGCTGCTCGTCCGGCGGGGGCAGGCCGCGGACGGTGTGCCGCCGCTGCTGACGACGCACAACGCGGACTTCCTGGGCCGGACGGAGGCCTTCGAGCGGGCGGCCGACGCGGTGGAGGCGTGGGCCGGCGAGTACGGCCAGCGCTGACGTCCTGACGTGCTGACGACAT
>NZ_JBHUQX010000559.1:0-4859 GCF_042674225.1 Streptomyces sp. NPDC056948 | reverse complement strand
GCTACTTGACCGCTCCAGCCATCACGCCGGACACGAACTGCCGCTGGAACGCGAAGAAGACGGCCAGCGGGATCACCATCGAGATGAACGCGCCGGGTGCCAGCACGTCGATGTTGTTGCCGAACTGCCGTACCTGCGTCTGGAGCGCGACCGTGATCGGCTGGCTCCCGGAGTCCGAGAAGATCAGCGCGACCAGCAGGTCGTTCCACACCCACAGGAACTGGAAGATGCCGAGGGCGGCGATCGCCGGGCCGCCGAGCGGCATCACGACACGGAAGAACAGGCGCAGTTCACCCGCTCCGTCCAGGCGCGCCGCCTCCAGGAGCTCTCTCGGGATCTCGGCGAAGAAATTCCGCAGCAGGAACACGGCGAAGGGCAGGCCGAAGCCGACGTGGAAGAGCACCACGCCGAGCACCGAGCCGAAGATGCCGATATTGCCGAAGAGTTCGGCGATCGGGATCAGCGACACCTGCACCGGCACCACCAACAGGCCGACCACGCCCAGGAACCACCAGTCCCGGCCCGGGAACTCCATCCAGGCGAAGGCATAGCCCGCCAGCGAGCCGATGATCACGACCAGCAGGGTCGCCGGGACCGTGATCCATACCGTGTTCAGCAGGGAGCTGGTGATGTCGTCGTTCTCCAGCAGCTTCCGGTAGCTGTCGAAGGTGATCTGCGACGGCTCCGTGAACACCTTCCACCAGCCGCTCGCCGCGATGTTCTCCGGTGAGCGGAGACTGGACAGCAGCAGGCCGATCGTCGGCACCAGCCAGAACAGGCCGATCACGATGAGGAACACCCGCATCAGCCCACCGCTGACGCCCTCGGCGAGCCGGGACCCCAGCGACTGTTTCGCCTTCATCGCCGCACCTCCCGCCTCAGCCGACGCACGTTGAACCACATCACCGGGATCACCAGGAGCAGCAGGAACACCGAGATGGCGCTGGCGATGCCCGGCTGGTCCTCGGAGAAGCCCTTGCGGTACAGCTCCAGGGCCAGGACGTTCGCGTCGTCCTGGGAGGAGCCGGGGGCGATGATGAAGACCAGGTCGAAGACCTTCAGTACGTTGATCATCAAGGTGACGATGACGACCGCGAGGACCGGCGCCAGCAGCGGCACCGTGACCCGTCTGAACACCTGCCACTCGGACGCGCCGTCGACCCGGGCGGCCTCCAGCAGCTCCCGGGGCATGCCCGCGAGCCCGGCCGCGATCAGCACCATCGCGAAGCCCGCCCACATCCAGATGTACGAGCCGATGATCGACGGGGTGACCAGGGACGGGCCGAGCCAGTCCAGGCCGTTGTAGGGCTCCGCGAAGTTGCTTGCGGGGAGCCGCAGTTGGGCTCCGTCGGCCGAGGCGGGCAGGGTGAAGGCGCCGTCGTCGGCCGCCGTCGCCGACGCCACCACCCTGCCGTCCTTCACCGCCTCGACCTTCATACCGGCGTAACCCAGCTCGGCCGCGTCGACCCTGTTGAGCGTGCCCACGCCCTTGCCCCGCGTGAAGTCCTGCCACGCCGTGCCGGTGATCTTGTCCGGCTCGGGCTTCGGCGCCACCGCGGCCTTCGCGCCGTCGGGCATCAGATCGGGCGCCACACCCACCAGGGGCAGCGAGACGGCCTCTCCCGCGCGCACGGGCGACTTGGTGATGAACGCGCCGCCGCCGGCCGCCTCCAGCGGCGAGTCCCTGCCCGGATGGGCCTTCGGGAACGCCGACGACGGGGCGAACGTGTCGTGCACGCCCACCCACACCGCGTTCGCCACGCCCTTGTCCGGATCCTGGTCGTACACCAGGCGGAAGATAATGCCCGCCGCCAGCATCGAGATCGCCATCGGCATGAAGACGACCAGCTTGAACGCCGTACCCCAACGCACCCGTTCGGTCAGCACCGCGAAGATCAGGCCGAGCGCCGTCGCGACCGTCGGCGCGAACACCACCCAGATGATGTTGTTCTTCAGCGCGGTGCGGATGCCCTCGTCGGTGAAGAGGGACTTGTAGTTGTCTATTCCGGCGAAGCCGTCACCGGACTGGTCGTAGAAGCTGCGTACGACCGAGTACCCGATCGGGTACACCACGAGCGCGCCGAGCAGGACGAGCGCGGGCAGCAGGAACAGCGCCGCGACGGTCCTGCGGGTGCCGGTCACACTCTTGCGCGTCTTGGGGGCGGCAGGGGGCCCGCTGCCCCCTGCCGCCGTGGCCGACGTCATGGCATCAGTTCCCGTAGGCCGCGGCCGCTTCGGCCTCCAGCTTCGCCTGCGTACCCGCGATGTCCTTCGGGTTCTTCAGGAAGTCCTGGAGGATCTTCCACTCACCCTTGCCGGGCGTGCCGCCGAAGGCCTGTGGGGCCTGGTCGGACATGTCGAAGCGGAAGTCGTCACCGGCGTCGATGAGCGCCTTGGCGATCTTCTGCTGCACCGCGTTCGGGTACGCGGAGTTCGGCACGTTCTTGTTCGGCGAGAGGTAGCCGCCCAGCTTGGCCTGGATCTCCGCCGCGTCGGGGGAGGCGAGCCAGGTGGCCAGGGCCTGGGAGCCCTTCGAGTCCTCCAGGATCACGGCCGCGTCACCGCCCGAGACCACCGGGCCGTTGTCACCGACCGCGGGGAACGGGAACACCTTCGCGTCCGTCCCGATCTTCATGCTCGACGGGATGTTGACCTGCGCGAAGTCACCCGCGGAGACCATGGCCGCCTTGGGCTGGTCCCCGCCGGTGAAGACCTGCGTGACGGAGGCCGGGAAGTCGGTCTGCAACGCCCCGTTCGCCCCGCCCGCGATGTAGTCCGGCTTGCCCCAGACCTGTGCGAGCGTGGTCAGCGCGTCCTTCACGGACGGGTCCGTCCACTTGATCTTGTGCTGGGCCAGCTCGTCGTACTTCTCCGGACCCGCCTGGGAGAGGTAGACGTTCTCGAACCAGTCGGTCAGCGTCCAGCCCTCGGCGGCGCCGACGGAGAACGGGGTGACGCCGGAGTCGTAGACCGTCTGCGCGGTGTTGAGCAGATCCGGCCAGGTCTCGGGCTCACTGGCCCCCGCGTTCTCGAAGACCTGGTTGTTGTACCAGATCAGGGACTTGTTGGCGGCCTTGTAGTAGACGCCGTACTCCTTGCCGCCCACCTTGCCGATGTCCTGCCAGCCCTGCGAGTAGTTCTCGCCGAGCTCCTTCAGGGCGTCGGAGCCGAGCGGTTTGGCCCAGCCCCGGTCGACGGCCTGCTTGATGGCGCCGGGCTGCGGCAGCATCGCGATGTCCGGCGGCTGCCCGCCGGCCACCTTCGAGCCGATGAAGTTGATGATCGGGTCCTGGGCCGGCACGAACGTGACCTTGGCGCCCGTGCGCTTCTCGAACTCCGCCAGGACCTTCTTGAAGTTGGCCTGTTCGGTGCCGGTCCAGACGGCGGCGATCTCCAGGCTCGTCCCGTCCAGCTTCGGAAGGGTGACGTTGTCGGCGGTCTGCTGGGTGTCGCCCGTGCTTCCACCGCTGTCGTTGTCGCTGCTTCCGCAGGCGGTGAGCGAGAGCGCGAGCGCTCCCGCGGCGACGGCGGCCGCTGCCCTGGTGGCTCTGCGGCTCTGAGGGGTCGCCTTGTCGGGCGACCAGCGTGTCCGGATGGTGCTGCTCGTCATGCGCATGACTGCCCCGTTCTTCGTTCCTCGTCGAACGTCGAGCGCGCTCCCGTGCGATCTGGTCTACGCCCGGGTGTGCGGGGGCGGCAAGATGGCGTCGGCTGTCAAGCGGGGGATCGTGACCCCCTCGTGACCAGGGGCTGAACCTCTGATCATCGGACGGGGTCGGCTTCCGGCCAGTGCCACGTACGCGTGCTGGCGAGTGCTACAGAAGTGACGGCACCTCTGCCGCCGAGACCTCCCTCGCCGCCCTTTCCAGCGCGCTGGCCAACAGTGCCAGGTCGGTCGGGCCGTTTCCGAGTTCCCGCACCGGGCGCCGGGCCGGAGGGTCACCCATGCGGTGCCATTCCAGCGGTACGACCGTCGGGCGCAGGGTCGCCGTCCGGGGGATGCGGCCGGTGACCCGCCCGCCCTGGAGCGGCGTGACCCGCCCGTCCGCGCAGGTCAGGCTGCCCCGGCCGGGCGCGGGCTCGTCCGGGCCGGGTGCCGGGGCGTCGAGCGCGACGCGCAGGGTGGCCCGGCGGGCCGGTTCCGTCTCCGCCGTACGGGGACACGGGCCGGAGGCCGTCACCAGGTGGACGCCAAGCTGCTCGCCCTCCCGGGCCACGGCCTCCAGCGCGCGCATCACCGAGCCGGCGGCGGGCCGCCCGGTCGAGCCGAGCGCGGGGGAGACCAGGGCGTCCAGATCGTCGACGACCACGACGAGCCGGGGCAGCGGCGGCGCCGCCTCCGTCCGCCGCCGGGCCGCTCCGGGCCGCAGCCGCATGGTCGAACTGGACGGGGAGTCGAGATCCCCGGCACCGGGCCCGGCGGCGGCCTCACCCTGGGCGCCGCCCCGGGCCGCGGCCGTGCGCTGGGCGACCATACGGCCCGACAGCTCGCGACCGCTGTGCCACTCGGCGAAGTCGGACCGGCCCAGCAGCTCGGCCCGCCGCTTCAGCTCGGCGCTCAGGGACTGCGCGAACTCCCGCATGCGGACCGGGTCGTGGGCCGAGAGATGCGTCGTGACATGCGGTACGTCCGTACACACCCGCAGTCCGTCGCCGTGCCCGCCGCCCGCGCCGGAGCCGCCCCGGCCGTCGACCAGCACGATGCCCAGGCGGTCCGGCCGCTCGGCGGCGGCCAGGGACGCGACGACCGCCCGCAGCAGCTCGGTGCGGCCGCTGCCCGGCGGGCCCTCGATCAGCAGATGCGGTCCCTGGGCCGCGAGGTCCGCGCCGACCGGGCCGCGCGGCCCGGCGCCCAGCAC
>NZ_JBHUQX010000558.1:0-4860 GCF_042674225.1 Streptomyces sp. NPDC056948 | reverse complement strand
CCATCGCAAGCCCGATCATGACCATCACAGCGCGACGACACCTCAACCCGAAAGAGAAAGGGCAGGTCAAGGCCCACTTCAACGAGAAAGAGCCAAGATGGCTCGCCATGGCGCCAACCATGTGCCATCATGACGTCATGGACCTCACGCCCTATGTCGACACCCTCCGGCGCGAGCTGGCCGTCGCCGCGGATGCCGGCGGCGACGACGCCCGCGCGCTGGCCGAGCGGCTCACCGCCCCTCTGGAGTCCGCCGCCCGCCTGACCCTCCTCGACGCGCTGTCCGCCGCCATGAGCGAGGTCACGCGGGAGCTGGCGCCGGGCTCGGTCGACGTGCGACTGCGCGGATCCGACCCGGAGTTCGTGGTGACGGCGCCGCACGCCCCGGAGCCGTTCCGGGAGGCGTGGGAGCCGATGGCGGCCCCCACGCCGCCACCGCTGCCCGCGGACGCCGACGACGGCGCCATGGCGCGCATCAACTTCCGTCTCCCCGCCCAGCTCAAGACCCGCACCGAGGAGGCCGCGGCGGCCGAGGGCCTGTCGGTCAACGCCTGGCTGGTGCGGGCCGTGTCCCTGGCCCTCGACGGCGGGGAGCGCGCGAGCCCGCCGGGCCGCGGCGAGGACCCGGTCAGCCGGAGCCTCACCGGCTGGGTCGGCTAGGCCCCGGCCGGGCCCACCCCACTCTCACCGGCGGCTCGCCGATTCCGCCGACGTCACTCATCACCCGCCCCACCGGCGGGACCACCCACCCAAGCCAAGAGGACGGGACAGCCATGCCTGCTTTCGACACCCCCGAACCGATCTCCGTCACCCTCGAGTTGGAGGCCGGCACCGCCCGCATCACCGCGGGCAAGCGCACCGACACGGTCGTGGAAGTGCTGCCGCGCAACGGCTCCGACGACAACGACGTACGCGCCGTGCAGCAGACCCAGGTCACCTTCTCGGGCGGCCGCCTCACGATCAGGACGCCCAGGAAGCGGTCCCTGTTCGGCAAGCCGGGCGCCATCGAGGTGAGCGTCGAACTGCCCGCGGGATCGGACGTCCGGGGCACCTCGGCCATGGGCGGCATCTTCTGCGAAGGCCGCTTCGGAGACGTCGCACTCAAGACCTCGCTCGGCGACCTCCAGGTCGACGAGGCGGCCGGCGCCGTCCTCAAGACCGACCACGGCGACATCCGCCTGGCCCGCGCGACCGGAGACGTCGAGATCACCGGCGCCGGCCGGGTCGAGGTCGGCACCGTCGCCGGCACGGCGACCATCAGGAACGGCAACGGCGCCACCGAGGTCGGCGAGGTCACCGGCGGCCTGAAGACCAACGCGGCCAACGGCGACATCTCCGTCGGCATCGCGCACGGCGACGTCGGCGCCAAGTGCGCCAACGGCCGGATCGAGATCGGCGTCGCCCACGCCGGCGTCGACGCGATGGCCTCCAACGGCCGCATCCGCGTCGGCGACGCCACCCGCGGCCGGATCGAACTGCGCACCTCCGTCGGCGACCTCGAAGTGGGCATCCACGAGGGCACCGCCGCCTGGCTCGACCTGAACGCCAAGTACGGCACGGTACGCAACTCGCTCGGCTCCTCGGCCGGCCCCGCGGACTCCGACGAGACCGTCGAGGTGCATGCCCGGACCTCGGCCGGCGACATCGTCATTCGCCGCGCCTGACCTCGCCCACGCACACCCCGCCCGACGATCGCAGGAGGACCCATGCCGTACGACCCGACGGCCGCCGACACCACCACGGCCGACACCGCCACGGCCGGCAGCACCGACGAGGAGCCGCCCACCCTGCCCACCGACCGGCACACCGGCTGCCCCTTCGACCCGCCCGCCGAACTCACCGCGCTGAGCGACCAGCCACTGCGCCCCATGCGCTACGCCGACGGACACACGGGCCGGCTCGCCACCGGCCACGCCGCGGCCCGCGCGATCCTCGCCGACCGGCGCTTCAGCTCACGCTACGAACTCCTGCACATGCCGGTACCGGTCCCCGGGATGCCCTCGGAGCTGCCGCCGGCCCCGGTCGGCGACATCACCGGCCTCGACGCCCCCGAGCACACCCGCTACCGGCGCCTGCTCACCGGTAAGTTCACCGTCCGGCGCATGCGGCAACTCACCGAGCGCGTCGAGCAGTTCACCACCGAGTGCCTGGACGCCATGGAGCAGGCCGGGCCCACGGCCGACCTGGTCGAGGCGCTGGCGCGGCCCGTGCCCGCGCTCGTGATCTGCGAGCTGCTCGGCGTGCCGTACACGGACCGCGAGCGGTTCCAGAGCCAAGTGGAGACCATCTTCGACCAGGCGGCGGACGCCGAGGCGAGGGGCGGCGCCTACGCGGCACTGCTCCAGTACCTGAACGAACTGGTCCTCGCCAAGCGCGCCGAACCCACCGACGACCTGCTCAGCGATCTGACCACCTCCGACCTCACCGACGAGGAACTGGCCGGAATCGGCGGACTGCTGCTCGCCGCCGGGCTCGACACCACCGCGAACATGCTCGCCCTCGGCACCTTCGCCCTGCTGAGCAACCCCGACCAGCTCGACGCCCTGCGCGCCGACCCCGGCCTCGCCGAGCAGGCCGTGGAGGAACTGCTGCGCTACCTCAGCGTGGCCGACCCGATTCTGCGAGCGGCGCTCGAGGACGTGGAGGTGGAAGGCCGGTTGATCAGGGCAGGCGAGACAGTGACCGTTTCCGTGCAGGCCGCCAACCGCGACCCGCACAGGTTTCCCGACCCCGACCGGCTCGACATCCACCGCAAGGCCACCGGACACCTCTCCTTCGGGCACGGCGCCCACCAGTGCCTGGGCCAGCAGCTCGCCCGCGTCGAGATGGCCGTCGTGTTCCCCGCGCTCCTCGCCCGCTTCCCCACCCTGCGGCTCGCGGTGCCGCCCCGGGAGGTGCCGCTGCGCGAACACTCCAACATCTACGGCGTGATCGGCCTGCCCGTCACCTGGGACGAGGAGTAGCCCCATGAGCGACCCACACGAGCCGCTGCGGATCGGAGTGGCCGTGAGCGCTGTGCCGGCGCCGGCATGTGCGCCCTGACGGCTCCCGAGGTCTTCGACCAGGACGACGAGGAAGGCCTGGTGGTGCTCCTGCGCCCGGATCCGGCCCCCGAGCACCGGGCCGCCGCCCGGATGGCCGCCGGGCTCTGCCCGGCCGGAGCCATCGCGCTCGGCACCCCGGATTGACGGGCCCGGCTACTCGAAGTCGCGGCCCCGCCACCCCTCCGCGTCCTCGGCATCCTCGGCATCCTCGGCGCCCGGCACCCCGAGCAGGCGCCGGGTCAGCCGGTCGTGGTCGGAGAGGAGTTCGTCGAGGGCGGCGCGGACGTCCTCCGCCTCCGTGCGGGGCGACTCGCGCTCGGCGGCGATCAGTACGGACCTGCGGACCAGCTCCCTGGTGAAGGACGCCGTCGTGCCCTCCGTGCGGGCCACCACCTCGTCGGTGACCTCCTTGCCCAGACCGAGGCCGGAGCCGTACAGATCGAGCAGCCGGGCGCGCCCTTCGGCGTCCGGCAGGGGGATCTCCACGGCGAGGTCGACGCGCCCCGGGCGCTGGGCCAGGGCCGGTTCCAGCAGGTCGGCACGGTTGGTGGTGAGCAGGAAGGCGACATCGGCGTCGTCGCCGAGGCCGTCCATCTCGTTCAGGATCTGGAAGAGCAGCGGCTGCTCGCCACCGCCGTGGTCGCGGGCCTCGGCGATGAGGTCGCAGTCCTCCAGGACGACCAGCGCCGGCTGGAGCATCCGGGCCAGGGCGCAGGCCGGCCCGATGGCGTCGATGCTCGTCCCGGACAGCACGACGACCGTGAACTCGGGGAGGTGGGACAGGAGATACCGGATGGTGTGGGTCTTGCCGGTGCCGGGCGGACCGTACAGCAGCAGTCCGCGCCGCAGGTGCTGGCCGGCCGCGAGCAGTCGCGCACGACGCCGGGCCACGCCCACGACCTGCCGCTCCACGCGCTCCAGCAGCCCGTCGGGGAGCACGATGTCGTCGCGGGTCAGTCCGGGCCTGCGGTGGAAGCGGAACGGTCCGAGGCCGTGGCCGAACTCCGAGCCCTCGAAGGAGAGGACCTGGCCCCGGAAGATGTTGAGTTCGCGCACGAGTGTGTCGAGCTCGGCGAGCAGCCGGTCGGCGAACTCCTTCTCCCCGGCCAGCACCTCGATCTCCACCTTGTTGCGCCCGTACTCGTCCTGCGGCCCGCGCAGCAGCACGGCGAACCGGTCGTCGCCCTCCGCCCCGAGGTAGAACCCGCAGGAGACGCAGGCGAGTTCCGCGTCGGGCGAGACGGGAAGCTGGGCGTAGTCGACGGCGCCGACGGTGAACCGGTCGTACCGGTCGGCCGCTTCGAGGATGTCGCCGAGGGTCAGCTCGCCGTGATGCTGGGCACCACGCATGCCGACGAGCTCGTACGACCGTCCGGCCCCCTCGAACCAGCGCTCCAGGGCGAGATGGACATTGGGCAGGTCGTACGGCGGATAGGCGGCCTTGACCACGGGCCGGTCGCCCGGGGTGGAGCCCAGATGCTCCCGGAGCCGCTCGGAGAGATCGCGGCCGCCGTCACCGTCCCGCCGCTTCGGCCGGGCCACCGCCATCAGGAACTCCTGGAACAGCTCACCGATCTGCTCCATGGACAGCGGGGACGCCTCCCGTCCGGCCCCGTACCGCGTCTCGTACTCGTCCGAGCTCATGATCTCGACGTGCTGTGACTCCCCCATGCCCCGCCTCCGTGCGTGCGCGCTGCGGCCAAGGTTTCCCAGCCTGTGCCCCGGCGTCCGGACGGGTCAAAGCATTTGGGCGTGCGGGTGACGAGCGGGGGCGGAAACGGCGACGCCGAGCGGACAGGTCCTGGGGGAGGAGGACC
>NZ_JBHUQX010000557.1:0-4860 GCF_042674225.1 Streptomyces sp. NPDC056948 | reverse complement strand
GCCTGGTTGAACTGCTCGTTCGACATGATCTGCAGACCCGGCCGGGCCAGCTCGGCGCGCATGAAGAGCGCCATCACACCGCCGATGACGAAGAAGGCGAACGATGTAATGAGGTACATCGTGCCGATCGTCTTGTGGTCCGTCGTCGTCAGCCACTTGACCACGACACTGCCGCGGTTCTGGCGCCTGACCGGCAGCTCGTCCTGGTAGTGGGACCCTGCTGCCGCGGCACCCTGGGGTTCGTTGAGGATGCTCACAGGTTGTTCGTCTCCCGGTTCTTCTCGTGGCTCGTCTGCGCGATGCCGGCAGGAACGTAACCGTTCTGCTGCTTGTCCACGAGGTCCTTGAGGTGCTGCTCGTAGCGCTCGGGGGAGACGACCTTCACGTTGAACAGCATCCGAGAGTGGTCGACGCCGCAGAGCTCGGCGCACTTGCCCAGGAAGGTGCCCTCCTTGTTGGGGGTCACCTCGAAGGCGTTGGTGTGGCCCGGGATGACGTCCTGCTTCATCAGGAACGGCACCACCCAGAAGGAGTGGATGACGTCACGAGAGGTCAGCACGAAGCGGACCGTCTTGCCCTTGGGCAGCCAGAGCGTCGGACCGGGGTTGTTGGTCTGCGGGTTCCGCGTACCGGGCGTGCCGCAGTCGTAGGCGCCGCCGGCGTTGGCCGGGAAGTCCTCCTTGAACCGGTCCGGGATCGCGTCCAGGTCCTTGGAGGTCTTGGCATTACCGGTGGAACCCGCGACGGGCTCGATGTAGTTGAAGCACCAGCTCCACTGGAAGCCGACCACGTTGACCGTGACGTCGGGCTTCTTCTTGAGGCTGAGCAGCTCGGACTCGTCACGGGCGGTGAAGTAGAACAGCACCGAGACGATGATGAGCGGGACCACGGTGTACAGCGCCTCAATGGGCATGTTGTACCGGGTCTGTGGGGGAACTTCGACCTTGGTGCGGCTGCGCCGGTGGAAGAAAGCACTCCACAGGATCAGACCCCACACCAGCACGCCAACGGCGAGCGCAGCCGCCCAGGACCCCTGCCACAGGGAGAGGATCCGCGGAGCCTCTTCCGTGGTCGGGGTGGGCATACCAAGGCGGGGGAAGTCTTCCCAGTTGTACGAGCAACCGGTGGCTGTCGCCAAGACCAGGCCCGCGGTCAGTGCCTGCAGCAGCTTCCGCCGCATCGGGCGCCGCGGCGAGCGGTCGGAGCCGTTGGGACTCACGTAGCGCCTTCCCGAGAGTCTCGCCCGCGCGGATCGGCTGCGGCCTGGCCTTCTCGCTGGTCGGTCGCCGCCCTGCGTCGGGCAGGGGTTTGGATGTTTATGCGGACCAAACCCTAGCCGACGCCCTCCGGGGGTTCTCTAGGAGGGGTGCCTAGTGGGGTGGGGTGTTCGCTTGATTGGCGGGTGCGGCCTTCGTCGTGGCCGTTCGCGCAGTTCCCCGCGCCCCTTTGGGGCATCTTCCTGCTGCACGTTCTAGCGTTGCCGTGTGGCCTACTTTGATGCTGCTTCTGGTGCTCCGCTTCATTCTGTTGCCCGGCAGGCTCTGCTGGCCTCCCTTGATGAAGGGTGGGCGGATCCCGCGCGGCTGTACAGGGAGGGGCGGCGGGCTCGGATGTTGTTGGACGCCGCTCGGGAGGCCGCTGCCGAGGCGGTGGGGTGCCGGGCGGACGAGCTGGTGTTCACCTCGTCCGGAACGCGTGCCGTGCATGCGGGGGTTGCGGGGGCGCTGGCCGGGCGGCGGCGGGTCGGGCGCCACCTGATCGTGTCAGCGGTCGAACATTCTTCGGTACTCCATTCGGCCGAGGTGCACGAGGCGGACGGCGGGGCCGTCACCCAGGTGCCGGTCGACCGGGGCGGGGCGGTGGATCCGGCGGCGTACGGCGCTGCCCTGCGCGGGGACACGGCGCTGGCCTGTCTCCAGTCGGCCAATCACGAGGTGGGGACGGAGCAGCCCGTCGCGGCGGTGGCCGAGCTGTGCCGGGAGGCCGGGGTGCCGTTGCTGGTGGATGCCGCGCAGTCGCTCGGCTGGGGGCCGGTGGAAGGGGACTGGTCGTTGCTCGCGGCCAGTGCGCACAAGTGGGGCGGGCCGTCGGGGGTCGGGCTGCTCGTGGTGCGCAAGGGTGTGCGGTTCTCGACGCAAGGGCCGGTGGACGAACGGGAGTCGGGGCGGGCGGCCGGTTTCGAGAACCTCCCGGCGATCGTGGCCGCGGCGGCGTCGCTGCGGGCCGTACGGGCGGAGGCGGCCGGGGAGGCCGCGCGGCTGCGGGAGCTGACGGAGCGGATCCGGGCCCGGGTGCCGGGGCTGGTGCCCGACGTCGAGGTGGTCGGGGATCCGGCGCGCCGGCTGCCCGGGGTCGTCACCTTCTCCTGTCTCTATGTCGACGGAGAGGCGCTGCTGCACGAGCTGGACCGGGAGGGGTTCTCGGTCTCGTCCGGATCGTCCTGCACGAGCAGCACGCTGACGCCGAGCCATGTGCTGCGGGCGATGGGCGTGCTGAGCGAGGGGAACGTGCGGGTTTCGCTGCCGCTGGGTGCGGCGGAGGAGGAGGTGGAGCGCTTCCTTGAGGTGCTTCCCCGGGCTGTGGCCGCGGTGCGGGAGAAGCTGGGGGCGCCCTCTGAGACGGTGGTGCGGGAGGCCGACGTGCTGGTCGTGGACTCTCTGGGCAAGAGGTGCCCGATTCCGGTCATCGAGCTCGCCAAGGTCATCGGCGATGTGCCGGTGGGTGGGCTGGTGCGGGTCCTCTCCGATGACGAGGCGGCGCGGCTGGACATTCCCGCGTGGTGCGAGATGCGGGGCCAGGAGTACGTAGGGGAGAAGCCGGCGGACCGAGGAACGGCGTACACGGTCCGCCGGGTGAGCTGAACGCCCTGCATTCAGGGGCGCGGGGCTGTGTCGATATGCGGCTACCGCCGCGGGTGCGCGACCAGCCCCCACGCACCCGCACGCGGCAAACGATCAGACCAGGTGCGCCTGAACCTCCGTCGCCGCCTCATCGCCGTACGCCTTGGTGAACCGCTCCATGAAGTGCCCGCGCCGCAGCTGGTACTCCTGCGTCCCCACCGTCTCGATGACGAGAGTCGCCAGCATGCAGCCGACCTGCGCGGCCCGCTCCAGGGAGACGCCCCAGGCGAGGCCCGACATGAAGCCGGCGCGGAACGCGTCGCCCACACCCGTGGGGTCGGCCTTGCGCTCCTCGTCCGGCGTGCCGACCTCGATCGGGTCATCGCCGACCCGCTCGATACGGACGCCGCGTGCGCCGAGGGTGGTCACACGGTGGCCCACCCTGGACAGGATCTCCGCGTCGCTCCAGCCGGTCTTGGTCTCGATGAGGCCCTTCTCGTACTCGTTGGAGAAGAGGTACGTCGCCCCGTCCAGCAGGATGCGGATCTCCTCGCCGTCCATCCGGGCGATCTGCTGGGAGAAGTCGGCGGCGAACGGGATGGACCGGGAGCGGCACTCCTCGGTGTGGCGGAGCATCGCCTCCGGGTCGTCCGCGCCGATGGAGACCAGGTCGAGTCCGCCGACCCGGTCGGCGACGGTCTTCAGCTCGATGAGGCGGGCCTCGCTCATGGCGCCCGTATAGAAGGAGCCGATCTGGTTGTGGTCGGCGTCGGTCGTGCACACGAAGCGGGCGGTGTGCAGCGTGTCGGAGATACGGACGGAGTCGGTGTCGACGCCGTGCCGGTCGAGCCAGGCGCGGTACTCGTCGAAGTCCGCGCCCGCGGCGCCGACCAGGATCGGCCGGGTGCCGAGCTGTCCCATGCCGAACGCGATGTTCGCGGCGACGCCGCCGCGGCGGACGTCGAGCTTGTCGACCAGGAACGACAGCGAGACCGTGTGCAACTGGTCCGCGACGAGCTGGTCGGCAAAGCGGCCGGGGAAGGTCATGAGGTGGTCGGTGGCGATGGAGCCGGTGACTGCGATGCGCACGGCGTGGATTCTCCTGAGGGAGGCGGGCCTTGACACTTCACGCTATCGGGTGGGCGGGGCAGCTCTGAAGGCATCGAAACTACCCGATAGTAGATCTTTCTCCGCGAGCTCGAGCGTGCCTACGGTGCCGCTATGACGAACCTCAAGGTCCAGGTACCCGTTCCGGTCGATCTCGAAGGCGATCTGGCGTCGTTGCCGGGTGACGGGGCGCGAATGGCTCCCCACTGGGCGGCTCCCGACCGGATCACCTCCCGGCCCGTCTCCCCGGCCCTGATCCACGGTGTGACCGTACCCCCGGCGTCGGCCCGGCTGCTCGACGCCCTGTCGGACTACGGGGACTGAGCGGGCCCCTGCGGGAACCGTGTGCTCCCCCGCTGCGTCCCATCGCTGTCCCCCGTAAAGGGGAGGCGGGATACGACCCACCAGCCGCCCGTGTGTGACCGGTCCGGGTCCCATGGGATGGCTGTGCAGCCGAAGGAGCGATGCGGTGAACACCGAGCGACCCGACAACGACGACGACGCCAGGGAAGAGGGCGGCGGAACCGCCGCCGACCCTGCCCGGGACATCGGGGGCGTCTCCGACGGTGAACGGGGTTCGGCGGACGCGCAGGACGAGACGGAGACGGAGGCGGAGGCGGGTTCGGCGGACGCCGAGGACGGGGCGGAGACAGCCGAGTCCACCGAGTCCGGCGAGGACGCCGAGGCCGGCCAGGGATCCGAGGCTCCGGACGCCGAGTCCCGTGAGGCCGACACGCCCGAGGTCGCCGAGACGGAGCAGGCCCCTGAGGCCGCTGGCCCGGCCCCTGAGGCCTCTGACGTTCCTGGGGATCCTGACGCCTCCGACGTCCGGGAGGACGACGACACGGCGAAGCCGGGGGCATCCGCACCAGACCCCGAAGCCGGCACCGAGAGCACCGGCGGCGACGAAGCC
>NZ_JBHUQX010000556.1:0-4875 GCF_042674225.1 Streptomyces sp. NPDC056948 | reverse complement strand
GTCCTGCACGCCGCGACCCGGCTCGGAATCTCCGTACCCGGCGAGCTGTCGGTGGTGGGCTACGACGACCAGGAGCACATGGCCGCGTACCTCGCGCCGCCCCTCACCACCGTCGCGCTGCCCCACCGGGCGATGGGGGAGGCCGCGGCAGGCCTCCTGCTCGAAGCCATCGTCACCGGACGGACACCGCCCGCCACCGTGCGGCGCCTGGCCTGCCCGGTGATCAGCCGTGCGTCGGTGGGACCAGCGCCCAACCGGTGACGGCCGCGCCGGGTGTCACGTTCAACTCCCTTGTGTCATCCGGACGTCGGTAGACGCGCTCGGTGACCGTGGCACGGTCACCGACGAACAGTTCGTACAGCGATCCGTCGACGAGGACGCGCACCGTGAGCTCCTCGTGCGGCGGCACACGGACGACGATCGGCTCGGCCGGCTCCATTTCCTTGCGGGGCCAGTCGCCCCGGTCGAGCGTCACGGTTCCCTCCTCAGGGTCGAGAGAGACCGTGAGCTCGGCTCCCGAGGCCGACCGCAGAAGAGTCACCGTGGTGTGACCGCGGGCGCTGACGGTCAGGTCGTAGGCCGCGGGCAGCGCCGCCCGTCCCGGGGCGGTGGCGAACGGCTCCGCGGCGTGCAGCCGGTGCAGCTCCGGGGCCGGGGCCACCCGCAGGGCTCCGTCCGGATGGACGTCGACGACGCGGGGAGCGGTCAGGACGCCGGCCCAGTCGTTCTCGCCCTGCTCGCGGGCCTCCCACGACCAGCCCCACATCAGGGCCCGGTCCGGCTCCTGGAGCACGGCGGGCGCGTAGAAGTCACGGCCGTGGTCGAGCCGACCGCCCGTCCGCGCGGTGAAGCGAAGCCCCGCGTCCAGACGGCCCGTCAGGTATGCGGTGGTCCAGGGGTGGCCGTCCCACAGGGACACGACCAGCACCCACTCGCCGCCCCGTGTCGCGTAGAGCTGCGGGCACTCCCAGCCGCTTGCCCGGTCGCCGAACGCCGCCGCTGCGGCCGGGTCCCGGCCGTCCAGGAGCACACCGGCGAACCGCCAGTCGGTCAGGTCGTCGCAGTCGTAGAGCAGGACCGACGGCGTACCGTCGGCGTGCCCCGCGCCGACCAGCGCCAGGCGCCGTCCGTCGTGCCGGAAGACGAACGGGTCGCGGAACATCACCACGTCCAGCCCTTCGGGCGGGCCCGTCACCACCGGCGTGGGCAGGGGAATCCACTCGGTCAGGGTCTCGTCGTCCGGGTCCGCGGCCCGGGCCAGGCAGATCGTGCCGAGCCCCACGTGGTCACGGTCGACCCCCGTGTAGACCGCCGTCGGCACGCCGGCGTCGTCGACCACGCACCCCGACCAGCAGCCTGCCTCGTCCGGGCCGCCCGGCGTCGGGGCGAGCGCGATCGGGTGGTGCTCCCAGTGCACGAGGTCGGAGCTGGAGGCATGCCCCCAGTGGACGTTCGCGTGCACCGGGGCGTCCGGGTTGTGCTGGTAGAAGAGGTGGTGGCGGCCACGCCAGGAGAAGGGCCCGTTCGGGTCGTTCATCCAGTTGGCGGGCGGGCGGACCCGGAAGCGCGGGGCGTGCGGGTCCTGCGGGGGAGCGGTGAGGCTCAACGGTTGACTCCTGCGGACGTGATGCCCTCACGCAGAGGGCGCTGGCCGACGACGAACACGGCGACGGCGGGAATCATGGAGAGGACGACACCGGCGAGCACGACGGAGATCGAGCCGGTGCCGAGGTTGCCCTGGAGGGAGACCAGACCCAGCGGCAACGTGTAGTTCTGCCCCGACGTCTCGAGGATCAGCGGCCGGAAGAACTCGTTCCAGTGGTAGTTGAAGGCCAGCACGCCGACGATCGCGAGACCGGGCGCGGCCAGCGGGGCGTACACGGAGCGGAAGGTCCGCCAGGGCCCGGCGCCGTCCAGCATCGCCGCCTCGCCCAGGTCCTTGGGCATGCCCAGGAAGTACTGTCGCATCAGGAACGTGCCGAAGGCGGTCGGAAACGCCGGGATGATCAATCCCAGCAGGGTGTCGGTCAGGCTCATCGACTTCAGCACCAGGAACACCGGCACGATGGTGACCTGCAACGGCACCATCATCGTCGCCAGGACCAGGCCGAACAGCGGCTTCTTGAAGCGGAACTCCAGCCGCGCGAAGGCGTATCCGGCAAGGCCCGCCGTGATCATCTGGCCGATCGCGATCAGGCCCGTGACCAGCGTGGAGTTCAGCGCCAGCAGCCAGACGTCGATCTGGTCGAACACCCCGCGGTACGCCTCGGTGGACGGGTTCGACGGAATGATCTGCGGCGGCAGGTCGAACGCCTCGGCGGGTGTGCGCAGCGAGGTGGAGACCGTCCACACCACCGGGCCGAGGGTGAGCAGGGCGCATACGGCCAGCCCGGCGATCCGCGCCCAGGGCGCAAGCCGGTACCGCACACGACCGGAGGACAGGGTTGCTTGGCTCATGGGAAGACTCACCCGGCTCACTGGTAGTGGACGAAACGCCGGCTGAGCCGGAACTGGAGGGCCGTGACCGCCATGATCAGCACGAACAGCAGCACACCCACCGCGGACGCCTCACCGAAGCGCAACTGCTCGAACGCCGTCTCGTAGATCACCATCACGACCGTGCGGGTGGAGTCGCCGGGACCGCCGTTGGTGAGGACGTACGGCTGCTCGAAGACCTGGAGGGCGTTGATGATGCCGACGACCGAGGCGACCAGCAGCGTCGGCGAGAGCAGCGGCAGCGTGACCGTCAGGTGCTTGCGCAGGCCCGTCGCGCCGTCGAGGGCGGCGGCCTCGTGGATCTCCTTCGGGATGTTGTTCAGGCCGCCGATGAACAGCAGGAACGAGAAGCCGAACTGCTGCCAGACATAGACCAGGACCACGGTCGCCATCGCCGCGTTCTCCGACGTCAGCCAGGGCACCGGCGCGATCCCGACGAAGCCGAGCAGCCAGTTGATCACCCCGAAGTCCTGGTTGAACAGATACTTCATCACCACCGAGATCGACGCGGCGGACAGCACGAGCGGGAAGAAGAACGCCGAGCGGAACACCGACCGCAGCCACACCGGCATCCGCCCGTTGAGGGTCAGCGCGAGCGCCAGCGCGATCAGCAGTTGCAGCGCCACCGCGAACACCATGAACACCAGCGTGTTGCGGAAGGACACCAGGACGGTCGAGTCGCCGAACACCTCCCCGTAGTTGGAGAGCCCGGCGTAGGACGGCGAGTCGATGACATTCCAGTGGAACAGGCTCAGGACCACCGAGCCGACGATCGGGACGACCGTGAAGACGACGATGCCCACGATCGTCGGTGTCAGGAACAGCGTGGCCAGCAGCCGGGTGCCGCGGTCACGGGCCGAGGGTCCCTTCGGCGCGGGGGCCGGCGGGGCCGCGGGGCGTTCGGCACGCGCGGGCGGTGTCTGGGTGTTCGTCATGCGTCACGCTCCATGGCCTTCTCCAGATCGCCCTGCATCCGGCGCAGCGCGGGACGCACCGAGCGCGGGGAGGCCAGGGCCGTACCGGTGTGCTTCAGCAGCACCTGCTCGACCTCCGCGACCTGCGGCGGCGCCGGGATCGGTCCGGTGTCGGGGAACCGGTCGAGGGTGTCGTAGAAGACCGGCCAGTGCTCCGGACCCGTCTGCTCATAGCGGGCGGCGGTCAGCAGCGAGCGGCGGGCCGGGGTCGTCTGGTTCGTCGTGAACAGCCGCGTCAGGGTGTCCTTGCGGGCCGCGTACTTGATGAACTCCCACGCCTCGTCCTGCATCTTCGAGGTGCGCAGCAGCGCGTAGCCCGCGGCGCCGTACTGCATGCGCTGGGTGCGCCAGCGCGGGAAGTACTGCACGTCGAAGCCGTCCTGCCGCATGCCCGCCAGATGCAGGCCGCCCGCCCAGAAGCCGCCCGCCGGTGTGACACCGACCCGGCCGGTGGAGAACACACCGATGAGGTTCTGGCCGTTGCCGCCCTCGGGGCGGGTGCACAGGCCGTCCTGGACGAGGGAGGCGAGGTAGTCGTAGACCTCCTCCACGCGGTCGTGGGTGGCCTGCGGCGTCGTCCAGCGGAAGCCGCCCCCGCGGCCCTCGCGCTGAGCCGCCGGATAGAAGCCGTCCCACAGCCACTGCCCGCCGGGCGCCTTGGACTCGGTGAGCAGGTTGGTGTCGTTCGCGAACAGCCAGGGCACCACGCCGCCCCAGAGCCGGTTGGTCCAGAAGTACGGCGTGAAGCGCGAGCCGCCGGACTTCTTCATCTCCCGCAGCAGCGTGGTGAAGTCGTCGCGGGTCCAGTCGGCCGGCGGGAAGTCGGCGCCCGCCCGGCGCAGCACCTGCCGGTTGAAGTACATGTCGGCCGCGTTGAACTCCACCGGCAACTGGTAGAGGCTGCCTTCGTACATCATCGACTCCACCAGCGACGGGTGGACGTCGGCGAAGTACTCCTTCAGCTCGGCCGCGTCCCGGCGCACCCATTGGTCCAGGGCCACGCCGAGCCGCTGCGCGAAGAGCTGCACGCCCTCGGTGGCGACGTAGACGAGGTCGGGGGCGGTGCCCGCCGCGACCTGGGTGAGGATCTTCGCGAAGAAGTCCGACCAGTCGACGGCCTGCACCGCGTTGATCCGGAGCTTGATGTCGGGGTGCAGCTCGCGGAAGCCCTCCTGGAGCGTGCGGATGGCCTCCGGCCCGTAGGCGGGGCCGAGCGTGGCGACGACTAGGGAGCCGTCGTCCCGGCCGGGGATGTCGGCTCCGGTGAGCCGGTCCCAGCTCGCGGCGGTGCCGGCCAGGGCGGCGGCCCCCGCGCCGTAGGCGCCGTACCGCATGAGGGCGCGGCGGGTGAGGTGCGAGTCGGTCATCGTTATGGGCCTAACTCGTGTTAGACGAGGGGTGATGC
>NZ_JBHUQX010000555.1:0-4920 GCF_042674225.1 Streptomyces sp. NPDC056948 | reverse complement strand
GGCCTGTTGGGTCTCAGGACATCTCCCCGGGCAAACGGTGTACCCACCACCCGCCCGGGCACTAGACCTCGTAGCTGGGGCCCGGTGAAGCAGCGGAACCTGCACCTCCAACCACCGGACCCCAGCCACACCCCGACACCCCGCCCCAGCCGACTTCGCCCCTCACAGCAGGAGCGGGCCGTCACCAAGGGGAACCCCGCCCTGATTCCTCAAACGGGTTCTCCACGCCAGAACCCGAAAACTCGGCAACCAGCCTGCTGTTACTCACTTTCGGGTGACGACCCGATCCACTGCAGGGTGGCGCACCGTGGCGGACAGACGCCACGCCCCAACCCCCGCAAGCCCTCCCCGACCTGTCAGCGCGTCAACACCACGCACTGGCGACATAAATGGACGTTGCATCCAAGAGTCACGGAAAAGTGGGCAATAAGTAACACGGGTCATGTTTTCCCCTCACCTTCTCCACGACGCGGACAGAGTGTGTGCGCGGCCAGCCGGTCGCCAACGCACACCACACCCGCTCCCCCGGGCAATCTGTAGCCGGTTCCTCGAGGGAGGGTGTCCGCACCTTGAGGGGGACCTCTTGTCCGCTTCCGTTTCTGTCACCGCTCGCCGTCTCGTCGCCGCCACGCTCGCCGCCGGCGCTCTGGTCTCGGTGGTCACGCTGCCGGCATCCGCCGCCGACCACCGCCCCGAGCGGTCGAAGGTGGAGATCTCCGACGTCCAGTACGACTCCCCCGGCCGGGACGACCGCTCCAACCGCTCCCTGAACCGGGAGTGGGTGGAAGTCACCAACACCGGCCGCCGCAGCGTCAACCTCGACGACTGGACCCTCCAGGACGAAGACGGCCGCACCTACACCTTCGACCACTACCGCCTCGAAGGCCGCGCCACCGTCCGCATCCACACCGGCCACGGCCGCGACACCGACACCGACCTGTACCAGGACCGCCGCCACTACGTCTGGGACAACCGCTCCGACACCGCCACCCTCCGCAACGACCGCGGACGCTTCATCGACGACGAGTCCTGGGGCCACCACCACGGCGGCGGCCACCACCGCTGACCCAACACCGTGCGCGGGTGATGAACAACCCACGCCGCGATGGAACAACGACGCACCCGGCCAAGCAAGGCCGGGTGCGTCTCGTTCCTTCGGGCGCCCCTGTCACTGGCGATCCCCGGCCAGAGCCCTCCCCCACCCCTGAAGCGTCCGCAGGCCGGGTGCGACAGGTCTAACGACTCCACAACCCGGGTGGGTCTCTCAGCTCCGCGGGCGCTCGCGTAGATGACGAACACATCCCGCCACAGGTCCAGGTCCAGGTCCCGCGCTGGACCGCTGGAACGATCTCACACGAGCGGAAGCTCCCGGGGCAGCCGCTCGCCTGGACCTCGCTCGCGCCCTCGTCCGCGGGCTCGGGCTCGGGCTCGGGCTGGGACTCAGCTCCTCCCTGTGCCTGTTCTGCACCCTCCCCCGTGGGCAGGCCGAGGTCACCGCACTGGCTGAGTGGGGCGGACACCGGAACGCAGGCCGCCGCGTCCGTTCTCCTCCACCGGGCGGCAGGAGAACGGCGGAGCGGTCCGATCGCGTCCTGCACGCAGAGTCGTTGTCCCAGCGGAGGTGGTGGTTTCGAGGCCGGCGTCTCGAAACCACACCCGAGAGAGGCTGCCCAGCTCCGGGCAGCTTCTCAGCAGACTTGGACCCCGTCGATCATGTTGTCCCAGGGGGTGTTCACGAGGGAGTGCGCGGCGTACGCGCGGCTGTCGAACTTGTATTTCCAGGGAACTAGGCCACCCTCCCAGTTGTAGAACTTGACCCTCGTGCCGGAGCTCTGGTTGTTGATGTACGAGGTGAGGCGGTTGTCGAAGTCGTAGTCGCCCAGGTCGCGGAACTTACAGCTGGAGAACGACAGCTTTTCGCCGTCGTAGTACATGCCCGCCCACAGACATAAATTGAGGTTCAAACAGCTGCCGACGGCCGCCACGCCAGGCGAGGACAGCGTGATGCTCGCACTGCCGTCCGCAGTCCGGATCTCGTTGTAACTCACCTGCTGGGCAGGGACCTTGAGCTTCGCCAGGCGGGCCTCCACACGGTCCTGCAGCTGGGCCGCCTGCCGGGCCGAGAGCCCCGCAGCGCCCGCCTCAGCCGCGTACACCGACTCGGCCGACGGTGCGGCCTGGTCCGCGGCGACCGCGGAGCCGCTGCCGACGCCGATCGCCAGCGCCATCCCTGAAAACAGGGCCATCGTGCGCTTCGTGGTCTTGGTCATGGGCTTCATGCGATTCCCTCCGTTGCGGTTGTCACTCACGAGCAGGCTCGGGCCGTGGCCCCCCGGCACGCCGACGATTCGCCACCCTGTCGAGTGCTGACGGCCAGAGCCGCCCCTGCCGCGAGGGTGCGTCGAATGGCCTTGCTCCTTTTCATGAGTTTCCCCGATTTGTCGTGCACATGGTCATGTTGTGCGGAGTGCGAATGTCTCGTCGGCTGCCGCAGGTCGGGCCTAGCCCCCGGTTAGGGGGGTGACAGCTGTGGTATCTGCGGCGGCGGTTGCAACCATGTCGAGCCGTCGTGCAGCAACCCTTGGTTCGGGCTACACCCCCAGCCCGGCTGCTGGTGTCATCGCAGGCCGGGTGAAACAGACTTTAGGGAGTGCTTTGGATGGCGGGCAATGCGCACAGTGCGCAGTTGCGGGGTTGCGGCTGTTCACGGTGCACGGTCGGCGATGCGGAACGCGTGAACCAAGTCGTGGGTGCCGGGGCCTGGGGTCTGGAGGCTGCGTTTCAGGAGCTGTTCGGCGGTGCGCAGGTGGGCGCGAACGGTAGTGCGGCTGATGCCGAGGTTCTGGGCCGTTCGCTGGGCATCGGTGCCGGCCTCGATCCAGGCTCGCAGGGTCTGGTGCACGGTGCGGTCCGTGCCGAGCTGTATGGGTTGGAGGAAGGCGTGGGCCCAGGTGATGGCCGCTTCGGTGGACAACAGACTGTCCACCGAAGGCGTCGGCACATGCTCAGGTATGGAGTTGCCGTCGGGTGGTGGGAGGTCGGTGATCGCCACGGCCAGGGCGAGTTCGGCGCGGCTGCGGGGGTCCTGCAGGTTGAGGCCGAGGGCGTCCTGGACACGCGTCAGGTGGGCGGTGACGGTGTTGCGGCTGACGTCGAGCAGCCGCGCCACACCGGAGCGGGGAAAGTTCAGGGCAAGGCTGGTGATGTCTAGGGTGAGCCGCGGGGCCGCCCTGATCGGCTCCAGGAAGGCACGGGCCCAAGCGAGGGCTTGTTGGCGGGGGAGCAGTCCGGCCAGCGGTGACTGGCTGTGGTAGTTGGCGATCCGTTCGGGTGTATGGCAGGCAACGGCCAGGGCATGGCGGGCTTGGTCGTAGGCCTGCGCAGTGGCCTGTAAGGGCACGGGGGCGCTGATGCCCAGGGCGTAGTGCGGGTTGTCTCGCACCAGCGCCCGCAAGGGCGCGGCCAGGCCGCCATCCGCGCTGTCGCCATCGCGGTCCATGGGCAGGAGACAGATGAGGTGATGGTCGTAGACAGGGCAACGCACCATCAAGCCGCGACCGTGATAGCCGGACGCATCCTGGTAGGCGTCGATGAGCCTGCCGCGGTCTGAGGGCGGGCAGCGCAGCAGGTGGATGCGCAGACGTTCTGCGTCCAGCAGCGGCGGAACGGAACCGGCTGTCATCCGGCGGGCCAGCGTCAGTTCTCCCACCATCAGGGCTGTGAAAACTGCCAGGCGCAGCCGCGTTGCCGCCTGCTGATAGCGCAGTGCGAGGTCGTCGGCCTGCCGGACTCGTCGCAACACCTCGACCACGGCGCCGACATGGGACGCCAGTACCAGCGCCTCCCGCGTCAGCGGTAACGGGCTGCCCACCACCAGCACCGGACGCGGCACTTGCCGTCCCAGCGCTTCGCACCGCACATGGAACACGCCCGCCTGCGAGGCCGCGGCGGCCAGCTGTCCGCTTGACAACTGCGTCAGCACCGGCTGGAGACTGGCAAGGATGTCCGGGGCAAGCTGTGCGGTGGACACCTCCACCGTGCCCGCCCGGTCGACCAGGGCGATCTCCGCGCCGAGTTGCCGCCCCAGCCAGTCGATCAGGGTCTGCGGATCAAGATCGGCATCCTGGCAGACACGAGGCTTCAGATGGCGCAGCAGTTCATCGAGTACCTGAGGTGTCGGCACGGCTCTCCTCCGTCAGCTGTCGGCCGCCTTGTCTGAGTCAGCCAGCTCACACCCCCGGAACCTGAAGTACCGACGGATTTCGGCGCGGTGCTCCCTGAGCGCCTGACCGACCCACTCATGCAACGCCCGTTCCTACGGTGAAACCCTTCCCGATCAGGATGCCGAAAGCCTCACCCGCAGGTGGGCCACACCGGTCCGTCCCGATGCCCCCACCGGAGTGAACTGACGGGCAAAGACGCCCGGACACCCCTCGACAGCCCGTATCTCTAGTGCCGTGATCAAGAACCTGATGCGTGCCGGGGCCGTCGCCGCCCTGGTCCTGTCCTCGATGAGCGTTACGGCCTCCGCTTCCGGCGAGCCCAGCACACAGCGGGCCGCCATCGACTGCCCCTCCGGCTACGTGTGCATCTACCCCGAGATCAACTTCGGCGGCCAGCCCTGGGTGCGGCGTGCCGTGGACGGCGGCGTCAAGGACCTGCCTTCCGCGATCCGTGACCGTGGCAGCTCGATCCGCAACAACTCCGACCGCACCGCCCGCGTGTATGAAAAGCGCGACTACAACGGCCGGCACGTGTGCGTCACCCGCAGCGGCGGCTCCATCCACGACCTGCGCGGCTACAACCTCAACGACCAGACCCGCTCCCTGAAAATCAACCGCAACGACTGCGGCTGACCACCCACAACACAGGCAAGGGCCGGGGCCGACCACTCCCGGCGTCGTCCTTCCTGTTCAAGGG
>NZ_JBHUQX010000554.1:0-4923 GCF_042674225.1 Streptomyces sp. NPDC056948 | reverse complement strand
CCAGGAGGTCCCGCCCCTTCCACGACTGCTACGGCCGCTCAGTGCCCGGCGCCCGCACCGCCCGTCGCGCTGGCCGAAGCCGCGTCGGTCGGCGTGGCCGGCGACTCGTGACCGCCCGGGGTCTCACCGCCGGCGGGGCTCTCCGTGCCGGCCGGCGAGCCGGACTCGCCCTCGGCAGGCGAACCCGACGGCGAACCCGACGGGGCACCCGACGCGCCCGGTGCGGCCGGGACCTCGGTCGGGCCCCACTCGGTGAAGTAGTGCTTGGCGGGGACGACGAACGCGCGCAGGCTCACGGCACCGGTCTTGCTGAAGGTGAAGGTGACCTTCTGGGCGTTGCCGTCCTGGACGGCCTCGCGGCTGCTCGGCAGGCCGGCCGTGGCGTTGTCCTTGCCGCCCAGGATCAGCGAGCCGCCGGGCGGGATGCTGAGGCTGCCGCCCTTGGCGGGCTTGAGCTCGGCGGTCTTGCCGGTGCCCGGGAGGGTGATGGACTCCAGCGTCTCGGCGGTCTTGCCGGAGTTGAAGAGGGTCGCGGAGATCGCGGCCGGGCCGGTCGACTCCAGATCGGGCTGGGTGATCACGACGGCGTTCTGGATCTTGATGTGCCCGACGCTGGTCGCCGCGTTGTCCGGCTGGATCTCCAGTGTCTGGGCGTTGTTGCCGGCGCCGCACGCGGCGAGCGAGGCGATCGAGAACGCGACGGCGACAGCGGCGAGGGCGCCGCGTCGAAGGCTGCTGCTCACGGCGGCGGCAACTCCTTGACTCGAGCAGAGCGGCCGATAAAGCCGCCCTAAGTGTGTGTCAGCAGGCCTCAGGTTACCGAGCCGTTCCCGCACGGCCGCACCCGACCCCCCGGCACCTCCGATCCCACCTGCGTCACAACTGACTCCTGCATCACATGTGACTCCTGGGTCACATTGGCGGAGTGCTCGTCCGGCATTCACATAAGAGCCCCGGGCAGTACCGCAAAATTTCCGTGAAGGAATGCGCGGACCACCTCGGAATTGATCACCGACGGCCCGCCCGGAGGCCGTGTGATCAATTCCGGATTCGACCGGAACCCCGCTCGGGCCACCGAACGGAGTAGCGGAAGTCGATCATACGGAACGGGACATATCGGGATGTTCGGCCATCTGGAGGGGGCTTCGGATAGGTGTAACGTACGCGTTTCGCTCACCCCGGACAGCCGCTCCCACCTGCGAATACCTTCTTCCATCCCCTGGGCGAAGCACGTTCCTGTTGGACTTGTCAAGCCCCGAGATATGCCCTGACCTGCGAAAACGCCATTCAGAACCCGCAGTTTCCGTGTTACCCTGGATAGCCACGGAAGGGGTACCTGTCACATGACGTTCAAGGTTGGCGACACCGTGGTCTATCCCCATCACGGGGCCGCGCTGATCGAGGCTATCGAAACTCGCCAGATCAAAGGCGTGGACAAGACCTACTTGGTGCTGAAGGTCGCCCAGGGCGACCTGACAGTGCGTGTGCCAGCGGACAATGCGGAGTTCGTCGGCGTGCGTGATGTGGTCGGTCAGGACGGGCTGGACCGGGTCTTCGAGGTGCTGCGCGCACCGTACGCCGAGGAGCCCACGAACTGGTCCCGTCGATACAAGGCAAACCTGGAGAAGCTCGCCTCCGGCGATGTCATCAAGGTCGCGGAAGTCGTGCGTGACCTGTGGCGTCGTGAGCGCGAGCGCGGACTCTCCGCAGGCGAGAAGCGCATGCTCGCCAAGGCCCGCCAGATCCTGGTGAGCGAACTCGCCCTCGCGGAGAACACCAACGAGGACAAGGCCGAGGCCCTGCTCGACGAGGTACTCGCTTCCTGAGGCGAAGCCCGTCGATCAGCACTCTGCTGATCAACGCTGCACATCGAAATGCCGCGGTGCCCGATGACGAATTACCTGTCGCCGGGCGCTGCGGCATGTTCGTACTCGGATGCCGGTGCACCGTCACCCCGGGATGTGTTATCACTCACGACCCGGTTGCTTAACGTGCCGGGCCCGGGCAGCCGGCTCGACCAGCGTCACGGAAGGGTCCGGTCGAGCGCGTCGCGCCCGGCACTCCTCCAGGCCATACCCACGCCAGGCCAGCACACAAACCTGACAGGAACCGATGTCTGACGAATCACGCCCTTCGCCGCCGGCCGCCCCCGCGGCAGCCCGTACGGCGGCCGTGATCCCGGCCGCCGGCCGCGGTGTACGGCTCGGCCCGGGAGCCCCCAAGGCGCTCCGCGCCCTGAGCGGCACCCCCATGCTCATCCACGCGGTCCGCGCGCTGGCCGCCTCCCGTGCCGTCTCCCTGGTCGTCGTCGTGGCCCCGCCCGACGGTGCCGCCGAGGTCAAGTCGCTGCTCGACGCGCACGCGCTGCCCGAGCGGACGGACTTCCTCGTCGTCCCGGGCGGGCAGAGTCGCCAGGAGTCCGTGAAGCTCGGACTGGACGCGCTGCCGTCCGGCCACGACATCGTCCTGGTGCACGACGCGGCCCGCCCGCTGGTACCGGTGGACACCGTCGACGCCGTGATCGAGGCCGTACGGGACGGCGCCCCGGCCGTGGTCCCGGCGCTGCCGCTCGCCGACACCGTCAAGCAGGTCGAGCCCGCCCAGGCCCCCGGCGAGCCGGAGCCGGTCGTCGCCACGCCGGACCGCGCGCTGCTGCGCGCGGTGCAGACCCCGCAGGGCTTCGACCGGGCCACGCTGGTCCGGGCGCACGAGACGGTGACCGGCGAGGTCACCGACGACGCCGGCATGGTCGAGCAGCTCGGCCTCACGGTCGTGGCCGTGCCCGGACACGAGGAGGCCTTCAAGGTCACCCGGCCCCTGGACCTGGTCCTCGCGGAGGCGGTCCTGGCCCGCAGGAGGCTCAACGATGGCTTCTGACGAGCCGCCGCTGCCCCAGGTCGGCATCGGCACCGACATCCACGCCTTCGAGGAGGGCCGCGAGCTGTGGTGCGCCGGCCTGAAGTGGGAGGACCAGGGACCGGGCCTCGCGGGCCACTCCGACGCGGACGTCGTCGCCCACGCCGCCTGCAACGCCCTCTTCTCCGCGGCGGGCCTGGGCGACCTCGGCCGGCACTTCGGCACGGGCCGCCCCGAGTGGTCCGGCGCATCGGGAGTCACGCTGCTGACGGAGGCCGCCCGCATCGTCCGCGAGGCGGGCTTCCGCATCGGCAACATCGCGGTGCAGGTCGTAGGCCCCCGTCCGAAGATCGGCAAGCGGCGGGACGAAGCGCAGAAGATCCTTTCGGAGGCGGCGGGAGCACCGGTCTCCGTGTCGGGCGCGACCACGGACGGCCTGGGCTTCCCAGGACGCGACGAGGGCCTGATGGCAGTGGCAACGGCACTGGTGGTGCGACGGGCGTGAGTGTCCCGACCTTCAAGGGGCGCGGGGAACTGCGCGACAAGCCCCCAACGACCCGCACCCGACAAACAAGGGACTGCCCCACGCACACCCCGCGGCCTACTACCCTGGTGTCGTGACTATTCGCCTGTACGACACCAACGCCCGGCAGATCCGTGACTTCACCCCGCTCCAGCCGGGTTGTGTCTCGATCTACCTCTGCGGTGCCACCGTGCAGGCCGCCCCGCACATCGGCCACATCCGCTCCGGCCTGAACTTCGACATCCTGCGCCGCTGGTTCGCCTACCGCGGCTACGACGTCACGTTCGTGCGGAACGTCACCGACATCGACGACAAGATCATCGCCAAGTCGGCCGACCAGAACCGACCCTGGTGGGCCATCGGTTACGAGAACGAGCGCGCGTTCAACGACGGCTACCACGCCCTCGGCTGCCTGCCGCCGACCTACGAGCCGCGTGCCACCGGCCACATCACCGAGATGGTCGAGATGATGCGCGGCCTCATCGAGCGCGGACACGCCTACGAGGCCGACGGCAACGTCTACTTCGACGTGCGCTCCTTCCCGGGCTACCTGGAGCTGTCCAACCAGGAGCTGGACAACCTCCAGCAGCCGTCCGGCGCCGGCGAGACCGGAAAGCGCGACCCGCGTGACTTCGCCATGTGGAAGGCGGCGAAGCCGGGGGAGCCGAGCTGGGAGACGCCGTGGGGCCGCGGCCGCCCGGGCTGGCACCTGGAGTGCTCGGCGATGGCGCACAAGTACCTCGGCACCGTCTTCGACATCCACGGCGGCGGCCTCGACCTGGTCTTCCCGCACCACGAGAACGAGATCGCCCAGGCCAAGGCCTACGGCGACGAATTCGCGCGGTACTGGGTGCACAACGCCTGGGTCACCATGAGCGGCGAGAAGATGTCCAAGTCGCTCGGCAACTCGGTCCTGGTCAGCGAGATGGTCAAGCGCTGGCGGCCCATCGTGCTGCGCTACTACCTCGGCACCCCGCACTACCGCTCGATGATCGAGTACAGCGAGGAGGCGCTGCGCGAGGCCGAGTCGGCGTTCGCGCGGATCGAGGGCTTCGTGCAGCGCGTGGTGGAGAAGGCCGGCGTCGTCGAGCCCTCCGCCGAGGTGCCGCTCGCCTTCGCCGAGGCCATGGACGACGACCTGGGCGTGCCCCAGGCGCTCGCCGTGGTGCACACCACCGTCCGGCAGGGCAACAGCGCCCTGGCCGCCGACGACAAGGAAGCCGCCGTGGCCCGGCTCGCCGAGGTCCGCGCGATGCTCGGCGTCCTCGGCCTCGACCCGCTCGACCCCCAGTGGGCCGGGGAGGGTGACCGCGGCGAGGACCTGCACGGCGTGGTCGACACGCTCGTGCGCATGGTCCTCGACCAGCGCGAGGCCGCCCGGGCCCGCAAGGACTGGCCCACCGCGGACGCCATCCGCGACCAGCTCGGCCAGTCCGGCCTGGTCATCGAGGACAGCCCGCAGGGTCCGCGCTGGAGCCTCGGCCCCCGCTGAGACAAGGCCCACGGCTGATCGACTGTGCCGCCCGGGCCTCCGGGCGGCACAC
>NZ_JBHUQX010000553.1:0-4926 GCF_042674225.1 Streptomyces sp. NPDC056948 | reverse complement strand
CCCTTCGGGGTGCGGCCCCATTGTCGATCCCGGACCCGTCTCGTCGTATCCGGATGCGACGCGTGGTGCCTGGGTACGCCGTATCTGGTTTCACGTGAAACACCGTGTTTCACGTGAAACAGTCCGTCGGCCGAGCCCGCTCGTCAGCGGGTCGCGCCCGTTACGATCCAGCGGCCTGAGCGGCTCCGGAGCCACAGGGTCAGCATCCGGATGGTCATCATCAGCGTCATGGTGGCCCAGAGGGCGGTGAGTCCACCGCCCAGTACCGGAACCAGGAGAGCGACCGGAGTGAAGACCGCCAGCGTGAGCACCATCGCCCAGGCGAGGTAGGGACCGTCGCCGGCGCCCATCAGGACTCCGTCCAGGACGAAGACGATGCCGGAGATCGGCTGCGAGAGGGCGACGATGACCAGAGCGGGCAGGGCCGCGTCCTTGACCGCCGAGTCACTGGTGAACAGGGGCAGGAACGCCGGTCGGGTGAGGACGACCAGGACACCGAGGACGACTCCGACGGCGATACCCCACTCCACCATGCGACGACATGCGGCGCGGGCGCCCTGTGTGTCTCCGGCTCCGAGGTAGCGCCCGATGATGGCCTGCCCTGCGATGGCGATGGCGTCGAGAGCGAAGGCGAGCAGACTCCACAGGGACAGGATGATCTGGTGGGCGGCCATGTCGGCATCTCCGAGCCGGGCGGCGACCGCTGTGGCGATCATCAGGATCGCCCTCAGGGAGAGGGTGCGGACCAGCAGGGGGACACCGGCCTGAGCGGATGCCCTGATCCCGGCGGCGTCCGGGCGCAGGGAGGCGCCATGCTTCCGCGCTCCACGCAGAACCACCGCGAGGTAGACCGCGGCCATGCCGCACTGGGCGATGACGGTGCCCCAGGCCGAGCCGGCGATCCCCAGGCCTGCCCCGTAGACGAGCCCCGCGTTGAGAGCGCCGTTGGCCACGAAGCCGATGATGGCTACGTAGAGCGGGGTCTTGGTGTCCTGCAGGCCGCGCAGGATGCCGGTCGCGGCGAGGACGACGAGCATCGCCGGTATGCCGAGCACGGAGATGCGCAGATACGTGATCGCGTAGGGGGCTGCCGCGTCCGAGGTGCCGAAGAGGTCCACGAGGTGGGGTGCTGTCGGCAGGGCGACGGCGACGACGCCGGCGCCGAGGATCAGAGCCAGCCAGATGCCGTCCATGCCCTGGCGGATGGCGGCCGGGAGATCACCAGCGCCGACGCGGCGGGCGACCGCCGCTGTCGTGGCGTAGGCGAGGAAGACGAAGACGCTGACGGAGGTCATCAGCAGGGCCGAGGCGACGCCGAGACCGGCGAGTTGGGCCGTGCCCAGATGGCCGACGATGGCGGTGTCGGTCATGAGGAAGAGGGGCTCGGCGACGAGCGCGCCGAAGGCCGGCACGGCGAGTGCGACGATCTCTCGGTCGTGCTGTCTCCGGCCGGCTCGAGGGCGCGCGGGGGCCTGTGTCATGTGCACCAATCTAATCGTCCACAGGTAAGAGATGCAAAGCTTTTGTGACCCTTACCATTCGTCCAGAGGTGCGCACTGCCGTGCACCATTCGAAGCGATCTTGGGCCGGTTGGGGAAGTTTTTCTTCTGCACAGCCGGTGGATGGCAAAGTTGCAGGTCAGGGCGGTTCCACTGTGATGGGTCGGTGCTTGTTCACAGCCCTGTCCACCGGGTCGTGCACAGGTTTCGCCGAGTTCTCCACAGCATCTGGGCCGTCGTCCACATGGCCTGTGGATAACCAGATTGGCTGACGGTGCCGACGGGCCTACGGTAGTGCGGCGCCCGCTCCGTCCGTCGGTTTTGAAAACGTCACAAAACCGGCGTCCAGTAACCGGAGTTGGGCCTCTCATTTGTCAGTGCCGTGCCGTAGAAAAGAGAGGCACGGCGAGGTCTGCTGCGGCGGACGGGAGGAGGTGGCTCGGTGAGCATTTCCGAGCCCTTGGACGACCCGTGGGCCGACAGCGGGCCCAGTGATCGTCTGCCCTCCTCCCGCCGACGCGGTGACGGCGCCCGGAGCCGTGACGAGCAGCACGAGCGTGGCAGGGACAACGGCGAGTGGGACGGCGGCGGAAGCACGTCGTTCGAACGGGTACCACCGCAGGACATCGAGGCCGAGCAGTCCGTCCTCGGCGGCATGCTGCTGTCCAAGGACGCCATCGCCGATGTCGTCGAGATCCTCAAGGGCCACGACTTCTACAAGCCGGCCCACGAGACGATCTATCAAGCTGTCCTCGACGTCTATGCCAAGGGCGAGCCGGCCGACCCCATCACCATCGCCGCCGAGCTCACCAAGCGCGGTGAGATCAACAAGGTCGGCGGGGCCTCGTATCTGCACACCCTCGTCCAGACGGTGCCCACAGCGGCGAACGCCGCCTACTACGCGGAGATCGTCCACGAGCGTGCCGTCCTGCGGCGCCTGGTCGAAGCCGGCACGCGCATCACCCAGATGGGATACGCGGCCGACGACGACGTCGACGAGATCGTCAACCGCGCCCAGGCAGAGGTCTACGCGGTCACCGAGCAGCGCACCAGCGAGGACTACCTGCCGCTCGGCGACATCATGGAGGGCGCGCTCGACGAGATCGAGGCGATCGGCTCGCGCAGCGGTGAGATGACCGGCGTGCCCACGGGGTTCACGGACTTCGACTCGCTCACCAACGGCCTGCACCCGGGCCAGATGATCGTCATCGCCGCGCGTCCTGCCATGGGTAAGTCCACGCTCGCGCTGGACTTCGCGCGAGCCTGCTCGATCAAGAACAACCTGCCGAGCGTGATCTTCTCGCTCGAAATGGGGCGCAACGAGATCGCGATGCGTCTGCTGTCCGCCGAAGCCCGGGTCGCCCTGCACCACATGCGGTCCGGCACCATGACGGACGAGGACTGGACGCGCCTGGCCCGTCGGATGCCGGACGTCTCCGCGGCCCCGCTCTACATCGACGACTCCCCGAACCTGTCGATGATGGAGATCCGCGCCAAGTGCCGCCGCCTCAAGCAGCGCAACGACCTCAGACTGGTCGTCATCGACTACCTCCAGCTGATGCAGTCCGGTGGGTCCAAGCGGGCCGAGAGCCGTCAGCAGGAGGTCTCGGACATGTCCCGTAACCTCAAGCTGCTGGCCAAGGAGCTGGAGCTCCCGGTCATCGCGCTCTCCCAGCTCAACCGTGGTCCCGAGCAGCGCACGGACAAGAAGCCGATGGTCTCCGACCTGCGTGAGTCCGGCTCCATCGAGCAGGACGCCGACATGGTCATCCTGCTGCACCGCGAGGACGCCTACGAGAAGGAGTCGCCGCGCGCGGGCGAGGCCGACCTGATCGTGGCCAAGCACCGAAACGGCCCGACGGCGACGATCACGGTCGCCTTCCAGGGTCACTACTCCCGGTTCGTCGACATGGCGCAGACCTGACCTGACCGTGGTCCTGCGTTCGCGACGCCAGCCCGGAATGTACTCGACGCGGGGATGCCGGGGCGGGTGGACTGGGGCCCATGACGACATCTCAGGGAGAGCTGCTTCCCGGCACGCGTCGCGCACTGCTGCACCGGATCGCCGTCGCCCAGGCCGAGGGACGGGCGCCTTCGCTGGTCGCGGCCGTCGTGCGGGGCGGGAAGCCGGTGTGGACAGGCGCGCGGACCTCGGTGGAGGGGCATGCGCCGGACGAGAACGTGCAGTACCGGATCGGCTCGATCACCAAGACCTTCACGGCGGTTCTCGTCCTGAGGCTGCGCGACGAGGGCGCACTGGACCTCGGGGATCCGCTGGAGAAGCATCTGCCGGGCACCGGAGTGGGGGAGGCGACCGTCGCCGAACTGCTCGCGCACGCCGGAGGGCTGGCGGCCGAGACGCCGGGGCCATGGTGGGAGCGGAGCCCTGGATCGCTGCGGCCCGAACTCGCCGATGTGCTGGGCGAGCGGCCCTTGCTGTCTCCGCCCGGCCGCCGGTTCCACTACTCGAACCCGGGCTACGCGCTGCTCGGCGCGCTCATCGAGAAGCTGCGCGGCGTCTCCTGGGAGGAAGCCCTTCGGCGTGAAGTGCTCGAACCCCTGGAGCTGCACCGCACGAGCGTGCGGCCCCAGGCGCCGCACGCGGGTGGCTGGGCGGTGCATCCCTGGGCCGACGTGATGCTCCCGGAGCCCACCGAGGACCTGGGGCGCATGGCACCGGCAGGCCAACTGTGGTCGACCACAGGTGACTTGGCGCGCTTCGCGGCCTTCCTGGTCAACGGCGACGAGCGGGTGCTGAGCGCCGAGACGCTGCGGGAGATGAGGACACCGGCAGCGCCCCACGACGCGGCGGACGTGGCGAGCGGCTACGCCTACTGCCTGGGGATGGAGATCCGGCGGCGGAACGGGCGGTCCCTCGTCGGACACACCGGTTCGCTGCCCGGCTTCCTCGCGTGCCTCATGATCGGTGTCGAGGAGGACGTGGCGGCGGTCGTCCTGGCCAACTGTACCTCCGGCCCGCTGCTGTTCTCCGTCGCCGCCGACATGGTCCGCATCGTCGCCGAGGCGGAACCACGCATCCCCTCCCCGTGGAAGCCCCTGAGCGATGTCGACCGGTCGATGCTGGAGCTGACGGGCCAGTGGTACTGGGGGACGCACGCCTTCGCGCTGCGGCTGACGGCCGACGGGCTCGTCTCGCTGGGACCGCTGTCCGGCAGCGGCCGGCGCTCGCGGTTCCGCCCGAACGGCGACGGCACATGGACGGGTCTGGAGGGCTACTACGCCGGCGAGCTCTTGAAGGCCGTACGGCGGCCGGACGGATCCGTGAGCCATCTGGACCTCGGCTCGTTCGTGTTCACGCGTCAGCCGTACGACGAGGGGGCTCCTGTGCCGGGTGGAGTCGATCCGGAGGGGTGGCGCGGGATCGAGTAGGCAGTGACGGCGAGGGGCGCTCTGTTTCACGTGAAAC
>NZ_JBHUQX010000552.1:0-4947 GCF_042674225.1 Streptomyces sp. NPDC056948 | reverse complement strand
ACCCGGGGACCCTCACAGCCCTGGCAGGAGCGACTCGTTGCGGCGCGTCAGCGCTCGACCTCACCCTTGATGAACTTCTCCACGTTCACGCGGGCCTCGTCGTCGAAGTACTGCACGGGCGGGGACTTCATGAAGTAGCTCGACGCGGAGAGCACGGGACCGCCGACGCCGCGGTCCTTGGCGATCTTCGCGGCGCGCACGGCGTCGATGATGACGCCGGCGGAGTTCGGGGAGTCCCAGACCTCCAGCTTGTACTCCAGGTTCAGCGGGACGTCACCGAAGGCGCGGCCCTCGAGACGGACATAGGCCCACTTGCGGTCGTCCAGCCAGGCGACGTAGTCGGACGGGCCGATGTGGACGTTGCCCTCACCCAGTTCGCGGTCGCGGATCTGGGAGGTGACGGCCTGCGTCTTGGAGATCTTCTTCGACTCGAGGCGGTCGCGCTCGAGCATGTTCTTGAAGTCCATGTTGCCGCCGACGTTGAGCTGCATCGTGCGGTCCAGGACGACGCCCCGGTCCTCGAACAGCTTCGCCATGACGCGGTGCGTGATGGTGGCGCCGACCTGGGACTTGATGTCGTCGCCGACGATCGGGACGCCCGCCTCGGTGAACTTGTCCGCCCACTCCTTGGTACCGGCGATGAAGACCGGAAGGGCGTTGACGAAGGCGACCTTGGCGTCGATGGCGCACTGGGCGTAGAACTTCGCCGCGTCCTCGGAGCCGACGGGCAGGTAGCAGACGAGGACGTCGATCTGCTTGTCCTTGAGGATCTGGACGACGTCGACCGGCTCCTCGGCGGACTCCTCGATCGTCTCCCGGTAGTACCGGCCGAGGCCGTCGAGGGTGTGGCCGCGCTGGACCGTCACGCCGGTGCTGGGCACGTCGCAGATCTTGATGGTGTTGTTCTCGGAGGCGCCGATGGCGTCCGCGAGGTCGAGACCGACCTTCTTGGCGTCCACGTCGAACGCGGCGACGAACTCGACGTCGCGGACGTGGTACTCGCCGAACTGGACGTGCATCAGGCCCGGCACCTTGGACGCCGGGTCGGCGTCCTTGTAGTACTCGACTCCCTGTACCAGCGATGCGGCGCAGTTGCCCACGCCGACGATGGCTACGCGAACCGAACCCATTCCGGTTGCTCCCTGTGTGTATGAGTGAGGCCCTTCAAGGGGGCTCTCACGTGGCGGTGTCGTCGGGCGTATCCGGCCGGGGGTCGTCCCCCGGCCGGGGCAGGCCGCCCGACGCTCCAGATGTGGTGTCACGCGAAGCGGGCTCCCCGGAGGAGGAACCGTTGAGGTCCCGCCCCGCCCGCTCGCTCTCGATGAGCTCGTTCAGCCAGCGCACCTCGCGCTCCACGGACTCCATCCCGTGGCGCTGAAGCTCAAGCGTGTAATCGTCGAGGCGTTCCCGGGTCCGGGCCAGGGAGACGCGCATCTTCTCGAGGCGCTCCTCCAGCCGGCTGCGGCGGCCTTCCAGCACGCGCATGCGTACATCGCGTGAGGTTTGCCCGAAGAAAGCGAAACGGGCGGCGAAGTGCTCGTCCTCGTACGCGTCGGGCCCGGTCTGCGAGAGCAACTGTTCGAAGTGCTCCTTGCCCTCCGCCGTCAACCGGTAGACGATCTTGGCGCGCCGCCCCGTGAGGGGGGCTGCGAGGGCGTCCTCGGTGGTGTTCCCCGGCTCCTCGATCAACCAGCCGTTGGCGACCAGCGTCTTGAGGCAGGGGTACAGCGTCCCGTAGCTGAACGCACGGAACACACCCAGTGATGTGTTGAGTCGTTTGCGCAGCTCATAGCCGTGCATCGGAGATTCGCGGAGCAGGCCGAGTACGGCGAACTCGAGGATCCCGGAACGCCGGCTCATCGTCGCCTCCTCTCTCCCGCGGTACCGATGTCTCGGTCCGATGTGTCGAGCTGATGTATCGACTCGATACATCACGACGATAGAACGGCCTTGCGGATGCGACAAGAGGGGGTGTGGTGAACGGGGTCACATCACCGATTCGTCCGACGTGAGTTGCCTGATTTGAGGTGAACTTCGGTCATCGGCAGGTTTTGACGGTGCGTAGTCTGTGCGCCATGCACATCACCGGGAACCGTGGGACGCCTGAGCGCGTCCTCGTCTTCGGTGTAGTACGGGTGCACGCGGGACCGATGAATGCGGAGCCGACCGCATCCGTACTTCGGGGGGACCGGAAACTAGCTGCCGTTTCCAGGCGCGCAGGGGTGCGCCTGCCCGAGGAGTAGTCGTTCGATGAGCGAGCACCGTCGCAAACCGCCGCAGCCGCAGGGAGGCGGACGTGCCGAGATCCGACGCGGCCAGTCCGCCTCGTCCTCCGGCCGCCGCGCGGCACCGCGAGGCGCCACCGGGTCTCCGTCCGACTCCTATGGGTCGGACTCCTACGACTCGGGGGGTGAGGAGCGCCAGTACGGCGGCCGTGCAGAGGCCCGGCGTGCGGCGCAGAGAAGTGGAGGCGGCCGCCGCAGAGCGGCCGAACCGACACGAGGCGGCCGGCGCGCCGCTCCCGGCGGGCCGACCGGGCCCGGCCGGGGCAGAGGGCGCCCGGCCATGTACGACAAGAAGCGGCTGATCGACTATCCGCGGGCCGGCAAGTACGGCTGGCAGCGCTGGGTGCCGTCCTGGAGGCTCGTCTCCGGACTGTGCATCGGCTTCTTCGGGAGCCTGGTGGCCGTGGCGGGCATCGGGTACGCCATGGTGGGCGTCCCCAATGAGGAGAATGCCGCCGCCCTGTCGCAGAACAACGTCTACTACTGGTCCAACGGCAAGCAGATGATCGCGACCGGAAGTGGCCAGAACCGGCAGAACGTCACGATCGACCGGATCCCCGAGGAAATGCAGCAGGCGGTGATCTCGGCCGAGAACAAGAGCTTCTACCAGGACTCGGGCGTCGACCCCATGGGCATCGCCCGGGCGCTGGCGAACATGGCCCGGGGCGGCGACACGCAGGGTGGTTCGACGATCACCCAGCAGTTCGTCAAGAACACCTACCTGAGCCAGGACCAGACGGTCACCCGTAAGTTCAAGGAAATGTTCATCTCGATCAAGGTGGGCACGAAGCTCTCCAAGGACGAGATCCTCCAGGGGTACCTCAACACCTCGTACTACGGCCGCGGCGCCTACGGCATCCAGGCCGCCGCCCAGACCTACTACGGCAAGGACGCGGTCGACCTCGAGCCGAGCGAGTGCGCCTTCCTCGCCGCCCTGCTCAAGGGTCCGACGTACTACGACCCCGCAGGTAACGACGGCCTCGATCCGTCGGCGACCGCCAAGGCCAACGAGAAGCGTTCCAAGGAGCGCTGGGGCTGGATCCTCCAGCAGATGCACAACGACAAGAAGCTCTCGGACGCCGCTTACCAGAAGGCGATCAGCACGTACCCCATGCCCGATGAGCGCAAGGCGGCCAAGGGCATGAGCGGCCAGATCGGCTACCTGGCGGACACGGCCAAGAAGTACGTCCTGAACCACTCCAACATCACGGAGAAGCAGTTCGATCAGGGCGGGTACCAGATCAAGACGACCTTCGAGAAGTCCAAGGTCGAGGCGTTGACCAAGGCCGTCAAGAAGGTCGAGAAGGAAAAGCTCGACCCGGACAAGCGTGAGCTGGACAAGCACGTCCAGTTCGGCGCGGCGTCGGTGAAGCCCAAGGACGGCGCGATCGTCGCGCTCTACGGTGGCGCGGGCTACGAGAACGGGCACTTCAACAACAACGCGGACACCTCGGGTGTCCCCGTCGGTTCGACGTGGAAGCCGTTCGTGCTCGCCGCCGCCATGGAGCACGGCACCTACCGGAGCGACGGTCCTCTCTCGCCGCTCAGCAAGTACAACGGCAACGACCATCTCAAGGTCAGGAACAACGACGGCTCCTACGTCATGAAGAAGGACAACACTCCCTTCTTCCAGGAGAACGAGAGTGATCGCCCGTGGGGTTACATCTCCCTGCGCAAGGCGATGGAGCAGTCCGTCAACACCCCGTTCGTGCAGCTCGGCATGGACGTGGGGATGAAGAACGTGGCCGACCTGGCCGAGAAGGCCGGCATCCTGGACAGCAGTTTCGCCGGCCTCAACGCCTCGTTCGCGCTCGGTACGTCGACTCCCAGCGCGATCCGCATGGCCGACTCCTACGCGACGTTCGCTGCCGCCGGTAAGCAGGCCGCCCCGTACTCGGTGACGAGCGTCAAGTCCAACGGGCAGGAGGTTCCCGGCTTCGAGAAGCCGAGGATCACGCAGGCGATGCCCGAGAACGTGGCGAACAACGTCACGAACGTTCTGGAGAATGTCATCCAGAACGGTACGGGTAAGAACGCGCTGTCCCTGGGCCGTAAGGCGGCCGGCAAGACCGGTACCACGGACGAGAACAAGTCGGCCTGGTTCGTCGGCTACACCCAGCAGCTCTCGACCTCGGTCGCGATGTTCCGTGAGGACCCCAAGAGCGCCAAGCTGCTCTCCATGAACGGCACGGCGGGTGAGGTGTCCATTCACGGTGGTGACGTCCCCACGCTGGTGTGGACCGAGTACATGAAGGCCGCCCTGAAGGGCCAGACCGACCTCGGCTTCCCGGACCCCGAGAAGATCGGCGGCATCCAGGACGCGGTGGGCGCTCCGACGCCGACGCCGACTCCCACTGTGGAGCCCAGCGAGACCGCGACCGAGTCCCCGAGCGCCACGCCCAGCGTGACGCCCTCGCTTCCGTCGCCCTCGCCCACCGACACCTGCGGGTTCTTCGGCTGCGAGGAAGACGGTGGTACGGAGAACGGCGGAACGGGCGGAGAACCGAGCACGTCGCCCTCGCCAACGGATACGAGCGAGAACGGCGGCAACAGTAGAGGAAACGGCAACGGAGGCATCTTCGGAGGCCCCACCGGCTAGCCGACCGATCGCCCGGCTTGGGTGTTTCACGTGAAACGCGAAGCCGTTTCACGTGAAACATGG
>NZ_JBHUQX010000551.1:0-4950 GCF_042674225.1 Streptomyces sp. NPDC056948 | reverse complement strand
CATGTCCGGCCGGGCGTACATCACTGTCCGGCATCAGGTGTTGTCGGGACCAGGTCAACACGCTTCAATGCGGTGGAACTCGGGGCCCTGAACGACGACGTACGGATGTGAAGACCTGCCGTGCGCCGGCGGGACGGCCCCGGGCGGCCCGTGCGAACGGTCTGACCAGCCGTTGCCGACTCACAGAGAGGCCCCTGCATGCCGCACGCCACACAGCACGCGGACGTCGCCACCGCGGACCTGGACTCGGCCCTGCGAGGCGGCCCCTTCCACGTCGCCCTGCGTGCGGCGATCGCAGCCCGCGGGCTGCCGCTGCAACGCGTGCAGCACCATCTGTCCCGCCACGGTGTGAAGGTCGGTGTCACGAGCCTGAGTTACTGGCAGCAGGGGGCCAGGCGTCCGCAGCGCCCCGAGTCGCTGCGGGCCGTCCGCGCGCTGGAAGAGATCCTGGAGCTTCCCGAGGAGTCGCTGATCCGGCTGCTCGCCGAGTCCGACACCGGCCCGGCCGGGCAGCGGTCCGCGGCCCGGTCCTATCGCTCCCTCGTCGAGGCCTCCGGAGTCCTGGACCAGTTGCTGGCCGAGCTGGACTGCCCGCCGGACGGGGGCCTGCACACCCTGGGGCACCACGAGCGGCTGCGGATCGGGGCGCGGCGCGAGCTGGCCGAGCGCGAGTCGCACCACATCGTGCGCGCCCACCGGGACGGCGTCGACCGCTTCGTCGCCGTCCACCACGGCGACCGGGGGTCCGTGCCCGAGCGTATGAGGGTGCACGCCCTGGAGAACTGCCGTACAGGTCGCGTCCGTTGGCACCGCGACACCGGAGTGCTCGCCGCCGAGCTGCTCTTCGACACCCGGCTGCGGGCCGGGGACACGTTCCTGTTCCGCTACGGCGTCGAGGACGGGACGGCGAGTGAGTCGCGCGAGTACATCCGCGGCTTCGACGCCCCCGGAGGCCAGTACGCGCTCCAGGTGTGCTTCGACGCGGCGGCCCTCCCCGTGCGCTGCCACCGGTTCGCGCAGCCCTCGGCGGCGGCGCCGCGCAGCGGCTGCCAGGACCTGGCACTGAGCGGGCGGCACCGGTCGGTGCACGTGGTCGAGCCGCGCTTGCGCGCCGGGTTTCTGGGGATCGGCTGGGACTGGGAGTAGGCGCCACGACGGCGGGGCCGTGCCCGGCGGCCTGTGGTCGCGGTCCGGGGCTCGATCGGACGTAAACGTTTGCGCAAGCGTTTACGTGCGGCGTCGGATGCGATACGTTCCCCGCCGGGCCACCGGTACGACCGGACCACCGGGCCACCGGAAGCGGAGGAGAGAACGGCATGGCGACCATGGCCGACGTCGCGCGGAGCGCCGGTGTCTCCGTGGCGACCGTCTCGCACGTGCTGAACGGCACCCGGCCGGTGCTGCCGCACACCCGCCAGGCGGTCCTGGACGCCGTGGAGGAGCTCGGCTACACCACGAACACGCTGGCCCGCTCCCTGGTGACGTCCCGCACCCGGTCCATCGGGCTGGCGGTGTCGGCGATCAGCAACCCGTACTTCACGGAGATCCTCCAGGGCGTCGAGGCCAGTGCCCTGGAACACGGCTACAGCCTGCTGATCGCCGATCCGCACGACGACCCGGAGCACGAGCGCAAGGTCGTCCAGCTCCTGCACGAGCGCCGGGTGGACGGCATGATCGTCGCGCCCTCGGCGGATCCGCGCGGGCTTCTCGCCTACCTGGGGCGGCACGACGTACCGGCGGTGTTCCTCGACCGGCTGGTGGACGCCCCGGCGACGGACGGCGGTCCGCGTTTCGACCAGGTGTGCGCCGACAACGCCGAACCGACGTCCCGGCTGGTCGCCCATCTCGCCGGCCTCGGCCACCGGCGGATCGGGCTGGTGGCGGGGCGGCCGGGGCTCAGCACCACGAGCGAGCGGATCACCGGCTACCGCAGCGGCCTCGCCTTCGCGGGACTGCCGTACGACGAACGGCTCCTGGTGCACGGCGACTCGGAGTCGGCCGGTGGCGAACAGGCCACCGCGGCCCTGCTGGCCCTCGCCGTGCCGCCCACCGCGCTGGTCACCGGCAACAACGCCATGACCATCGGGGCGCTGCGTGCCCTGCGTGCCCGCGGCCTGTCCGTACCGGGCGACATCGCGCTGTGCTGCTTCGACGACTTCGCCTGGGCGGATCTGTTCTCGCCCCGGCTCACCGCGATCGCGCAGCCCAGCACGGACATCGGCGCCCGGGCCGTACGCGTGCTCCTGGAGCGTCTCGCCGAGCCGGACCGGCCGGCGCGGACGGTGCGGCTCCCCTCCGCCTTCGTCCATCGCACCTCGTGCGGCTGCCCGGAGGAGCCGACACGACCCGAAGATCCCGAGCATCCCGAACAGCCTCAGCAGGCCCGACAGCCCCAGTAGTCCGCGCAATCCGTGCAATCCGCGCGGCCCACAGTCCGAGAGAGGAACCGTCGCATGATCGTCGTCGCCGGTGAGGCACTGATCGACCTGGTACCGCGGGGCGCGGGTGCCCTGGCGGCGCTGCAGCCGGCGCTCGGCGGCGGCCCGTACAACACGGCCGTGGCGCTGGGCCGCCTCGGCTCCCCTGCCGCTTTCTGCTCCCGGGTGTCGTCCGACGCCTTCGGGGAGGCGCTGCTGGAGCGGCTGCGCGAGACCGGGGTCGACGTGTCGTCGGTGCAGCGCGGCGCCGAGCCGACGACCTTGGCCGTCGCCACGGTCGGTGTGGACGGCTCGGCGGCGTACTCCTTCTACGTGGACGGGACCGCGGACCGGCTGTTCGCGGCGCCCTCCGCGCTGCCGTCGGGCACCCGTGCGGTCTCCTTCGGCACCTGTTCGCTGGTGCTGGAGCCGGGGGCGAGCGCGTACGAGGAACTGATGCGTTTGGCGGCCGCGCAGGGTGTGTTCACCGCGCTGGACCCGAACATCAGGGCCGGGCTGATCCCGGACGCGGACGCCTACCGGGCGCGGTTCAAGAGCTGGCTGCCCTCGGTGTCGCTGCTGAAGTTGTCCGCCGAGGACGCCCTGTGGCTCGGCGGCACGCCCCAGGAGTGGCTGGCGGCCGGCCCGGCAGCGGTCGTGATCACCCGGGGCGGCGACGGGCTGGCCGTCTTCACCGCCGACGGCGGCGAGTACGCGGTGCCGGGCGAGCGGGTGGAGGTCGTGGACACCATCGGCGCGGGCGACACGGTCAACGCGGCGCTGCTGCACGGGCTCGCGGTACGCGACGCGCTCAGCGAGCGGGCACTGGCCGCGCTGGGGTCCGACGGCTGGACGGAACTCCTGGGATTCGCGGCTCGCGCGGCGGCGGTCACCTGCTCACGGGCGGGTGCGGAACCGCCGTTCGCGCACGAGCTGGACGGCTGAAGCGGCTCAGCCGACGTCCCCGACGGCCCGCAGCGCGCCGGGGCGCCGACCGTTCAGGCGGTCCAGGGCAGCGGCCGTGGCATCGTCCGCGGGCAGGTGGACGATCATGCGCTGGCCTTCGTCGGGCAGCACGAGCGTCTCGTGCAGCAGCCGCAGGGATCCGGCCTCCGGGTGCTCGATGCGCTGGGAGCCCGTCCGCCGCGGCACCGCGGCCAAGTCGGCGAACCGGTCGGCGAAGTCCGCCCCCGCCGTCACTGTCAGTTCGTCGGCCAGCTCGGCGACATAGGGGTCCCGGAGAGGAGCTCCGTGCCGGAGCCGGGCGACGAGGTCGTCGGCCACCCGGTCCCAGTCGCGGTAGGCGCCACGGGCCCGCTCGTCGGTGAACAGGTACCGGAGCAGGTTGGGCCGCTCGGCGTCCAGCAGGCCGATGGGGCGGGCCAGCCGCTCGTAGCCCGCGGTGTGGGCGAGGATGTCGCCGATCCAGTTGACCACCAGCGCGGGGGTCGGCTCCAGGCGATCGAGCACCGACCGGACGGTGGGGCGCGCCGTGTGGCCGAGCGAGGGGGCCGCCGCGCAGATCAGCGGGTCGCCGCCGTCCGCCTCCTTGGTCAGGCGCCGCAGCAGCATCCGGTCGTTGAGCGACAGGTGCAGGGTGTCAGCGAGGGCACCGAGCACCTGGGCGGAGGGGTTGCGGTCGCGTCCCTGTTCCAGCCGGGTGAGGTACTCGACGCTGATGCCGGCGAGCGTGGCCAGTTCGGCGCGCCGCAAGCCCGGGGTGCGGCGCCGCGACCCCGTGGGCAGACCCGCCTCGGCGGGGCTGACGGCTTCACGCCAGGTGCGCAGAAAGGTGCCCAACTCGTTGTCGCTCACCCGCCGAACGTACAACGCGCACGGGCGCGGATCGTGGCCCTGCCACTACCAGGCTCCGGACGGTCTCCCTCCTGGGCCGCGCGGCCCTCAGGGTGGAGCACATGACGAATGACATCGCTGCCGCCGCTTCCGCCACCGCTCTGCCGCTGGCTCCGGGGAACTGGGCCCTGGACCCGCTCCACTCCTCCGTGAACTTCACCATCCGTCACCTGGGCATCGCCAAGGTGCGGGGGCGCTTCGAGCGGTTGGAGGCCGAACTCTTCGTCGGGGAACGGGTCGAGGACGTGCGGGTCTCCGCGACCGTCGACCTGGCCTCGATCGACACCGGCAACGCGGACCGGGACGCGCACGTACGCGCCTCCGACCTGCTCGACGTCGAGAAGCGCCCGACGATGACGTACCGCGCGACGCGTGTGTCGGGCGAGGGCGAGGACTGGACGATGGAGGGTGAGCTGACGATCGGCGGGGTGACCCGGCCGGTGACACTCGCCGTGGAGTTCGGCGGGCTGGTCGAGGTGCCCATGGACGGCAGCCGGCACGCCGGGTTCGAGGCGACGGGCGAGATCCGGCGCAGCGAGTTCGGGCTCGACTTCGCTCCCGGTCTGCTCGGGGAAGTGGTGAAGATCCAGCTCGACATGCAGTTCGTGGAGCCGAGGAACGACTGATCAGCACACGGACGCGCAATACGCCGACGCGCCGTGTCCCACGGGAACTCCCC
>NZ_JBHUQX010000550.1:0-4994 GCF_042674225.1 Streptomyces sp. NPDC056948 | reverse complement strand
CCCGAGCCCACCGGCCGGGCGACCACCTCCGCCCCCGCCAAGTCCTCCGGCGGCACCACCGGAGGGACATCGGGAACCTCCGGCGGCAGCGACACCGGAGGCGGATCCGGCGACGGCGGGACGGGCGGCGGCCCGACCACCCCGGCCCCCGAACCGGCCTGCCACGCCATCGGCGGCGGCAAGTACAACTGCCAGGTCTGGAAGACCGCCGACTCCTACACCGCCTCCGGCACCAAGGTCGGAATCCTCAACGCGGGCACCAACTACTTCTACTGCCAGCAGAACCTGGGCCGCCGCGAGACGGACGGCCGGTGGACCAACGTCTGGTGGGCGAAGACCGACGACGACAGCGGCAACACGGACGTCTGGGTCAGCGACGTCTACGTCAAGGGCGGGGACAACGACGCGCCGGTCCCCGGGCTCCCGGTCTGCTGAGACCCCGCCGGTCCGGAGCCGACGTACCGTTCCAGGCCGGAGGCGGTCACCAGCTTCTCCTCGATGAACAGCCGCGTGCCCCGCTCGCACAACCGCCGGTCACCGCGGGCCCGCGCGCTGAACTCCTCGGGCACCACGCCGAAGAGCTCCCTGAACCGCGGCAGTCCGGAGAGCAGCTCGGTGAGCAGCGCCCGCTGGCCCGGGTGGGTGCGTGGCGCGCCGGTGCCGTCGTGCAGGACCCCGTGCCGGTTGACGTACGCGTACGCGCCGGGCAGACGGGTGCCGTCCGCGAGGTCGATCCGCACATCGGGTGCGGGCAGCCAGGCGCGGTTGAAGTTGCCGCTCGGCACGGGCGCGCCCTCGCTCGCGTCGATCACCGCGAGCTGCTCGTCGTCGAGCCAGAGGACGAACAGCTCCCGCACGGTGTCCGGGGCGCTGACGGGTGAGGCGGACATGTACCCCATGCGGCTCACATGCGCCGAGACGCCCGCGTCGACACCCCGCACCCGGGTCTTCACCATCGGGAGAGGCGACATGATCCCGAACTCGGCCATCTTGTGCCGCAGTTGTCCCGGGGAGGCGTTGGAGCCGATGGCGAGGACCGGCGTGCGGTCCTCGTACACCAGCCGCCCCAGCGGCAGGAAGCAGTCCCCGTCGAGGAGCCCGGAGTCGGCAGGCCACGCGCCCGGATACAGCAGCGGATGCTCGCGCGGCGCCTCGGCCAGGCCGAGTGCCCGCAGCGTGCGATCGGTGGGGTGATCCATGGGCCGCCTCAGTCCGCCGGGGGCAGCTCGCCGGAGCCGCGGGTGATCAGCCGGGTCGGCAGCTCGATGCGCTCGGGGGTGACCTGGGTGCCGTCAAGCTGCCGGAAGAGACGTTCCGCCGCGGTGCGGCCGATGTCCGCCGCGTCCTGGGCGACGACCGTGACGCCCGGCTGGAGCAGGTCGGCCAGCTCGATGTCGTCGAAGCCGACCAGGGCGACGCGCCGGGCGTGCTCGGCGAGCACGCGGATCACGGTGACCGTCACCCGGTTGTTGGCCGCGAAGATCGCGGTGACCGGGTCCGGGCCGGACAGCATCTTCTCGGCCGCCCTGCGCACCCGCTCGGGGTCGGTGACGCCGAGGGACATCCAGGAGTCCGCCACCGGTATGCCCGCGTCCTCCATCGCCGCCCGGTAGCCGCGCAGCCGCTCGGCGGCGGTGTGGATGCGGGGCATGTCGCCGATGAAGCCGATCCGGCGGTGCCCGTGTGCGATGAGATGGGCGACGCCGCCGCGGGCGCCGCCGAAGTTGTCCGACAGGACCACGTCCGCGTCGATGTACCCGGCCGGCCGGTCCACGAACACCGTGGCGACGCCCGCCTTGAGCTCCGGCTCGAGATACCGGTGGTCGTCACCGGCCGGGATCACCACCAGCCCGTCCACCCGCCGTGCGCACAGGGCCAGCACCAGTTCCTGCTCGCGCTCCGGGTCCTCCGCGCTGGAGCCGTTGATCAGCAGGGCTCCGTGCGCGCGGGCCACCTCCTCGACCGAGCGGCTCAGCGGCCCGTAGAACGGGTCCGCGAGGTCCTCCAGGACCAGGCCGATGCTGGCCGTACGGCCCTTGCGCAGCACCCGCGCGCTGTCGTTGCGCCGGAAACCGAGGGCGTCGATCGCCTCCTGGACCCGCCGCTCCGTCTCCGGGGTGACCCCCGGCTCCCCGTTCACCACCCGGGAGACCGTCTTGAGCCCGACTCCGGCGCGTGCCGCGACGTCCTTCATGGTCGGCCGGGTGCCGTAGCGCGTTGCGGATCGGAGGGGGGTCTGGGGCACGGTGCGGTGTCCTGTCCTGTCGTCCACGGGGGTGCGTCGGTCCTGGGTTTGTATGAGGATGTGGCGTCGAGCATAGAGCCTGGACAACGTTGTCAGCCTCGGGGGAGACTGTCCACCGCAATCTCCGGCCCACGCACCCGTGCGGGACCGGTCCACCGCTTGCCCTGCCCGATGTTTTTCTCGGCGTTTTTCTCATGCTTGACGGGGAGATCCGACACTGATGCACACCGACCTCGTGGCCGCGCTCGACATCGGCGGCACCAAGATCGCCGGCGCTCTGGTGGACGGCCACGGCCGGATCCTGGTCCGCGCCCAGCGGCCGACGCCCGCCCGGGAGGACGGCGACACCGTGATGCGGGCCGTGGAGGAGGTGCTCGGCGAGCTCACCGTGTCGCCGCTGTGGGAGCGTGCCACGGCCGTGGGCATCGGCAGCGCCGGGCCCGTGGACGCCTCGGCGGGCACGGTGAGCCCGGTGAACGTGCCCGGCTGGCGCGGGTACCCGCTCGTCGGGCGTGTCCGGGCCGCGGCCGGGGGCCTGCCCGTCGAGCTGATCGGCGACGGTGTGGCGATCACGGCGGCCGAACACTGGCAGGGCGCCGCCCGCGGCCACGACAACGCGCTGTGCATGGTCGTCTCCACGGGTGTCGGCGGCGGCCTGGTGCTCGGCGGCCGGCTGCACCCCGGGCCGACCGGCAACGCCGGCCATATCGGCCACATCAGCGTGGACCTCGACGGCGATCTGTGCCCGTGCGGCTCGCACGGCTGCGTCGAGCGCATCGCGAGCGGTCCCAACATCGCCCGGCGCGCCCTGGAGAACGGCTGGCGGCCCGGCCCCGACGGTGACACGTCCGCCGCGGCGGTGGCCGCCGCCGCCCGGTCCGGCGACCCGGTAGCCGTCGCCTCCTTCGAGCGTGCCGCCCAGGCCCTGGCCGCCGGGATCGCCGCCACCGCGACCCTCGTGGAGATCGACATAGCGGTGATCGGCGGGGGAGTGGGCAAGGCGGGCGACGTCCTCTTCGCCCCCCTGCGCAAGGCTCTGAGCGCCTACGCGACCCTGTCCTTCGTCCGGCAGCTCACCGTGGCACCGGCCCAGATGGGCACCGACGCCGGGCTGGTGGGCGCCGCGGCGGCAGCGCTCGCGAAGCGGACGGACGCGGCCGCGGCGGGGGTGTGAGACCGGGCAGGAACGTTCAGGCGGTGGGGCCGGCCGGCGGTGGGGCCGGGGCGCCTCTGGGCCCCACCCGCCCCTGACGCGGAGGGAACCGCTCCGGCCCGGCGCGGCATCTGGCCCGGCGTGAGTGTCGGGATGATGTTCTTCGGGCTGGTCTTCATGGGCGGGTGGGCGGCGGCTCTCGGGGCGCTGGTCTTCGCCGTCGTCACGCTGGTGCGCGTCCGGCAGCGGGACTGGATACGCCGCCAAGGGCACCCCGCGCTACGGCTGCTGCTGCCGGCGCCCGCGTTCCGGCGCTTCGACGTGGCGCTCGCCGTGACGGCCCTCCTGGCCGACCTGTGGTTCGTGTCGGCGATCCTCGTGTTCGGAGCGGACGGGGTCTTCACCGAGGACTGGATGGGCTATCCCGGCATGGTCGATTCCACGGGGCAGGGGTACCAGGCCGGAGTCGTGAGCGCACTGCGCTCCACCGCGTGGTGGACTTTCGGGATCGCGGTGCTCGGCCGCTGCTGGATCACAGCGGGCGTGCAGGTGTGCCTCCTGCCCCTCGCGGCATGGTGGATCGGAACGTTCGACACGTACTTCACCTGACAGGCACCGGCCCGGGATACCGGCTCTTCCCTCCGAAATCGACCGAATGTCCGTGCGATGTGGCACGATCCGGCATGTGAGCAGCAGACCCATCTCGGCGCAGCGCCTGCGTGACCTCGCGCGCCTGCGCCGGGTCAAGGACCGGATCGACCGGGAGTACGCACAGCCGCTGGACGTGGAGGCACTGGCCCGGGGTGTGCACATGTCGGCCGGGCATCTCAGCCGCGAGTTCCGGCAGGCGTACGGCGAGTCGCCGTACAGCTACCTCATGACGCGGCGCATCGAGCGCGCGATGGCCCTGCTGCGCCGCGGCGACCTCAGTGTCACCGAGGTGTGTTTCGAGGTCGGTTGCTCGTCGCTGGGCACCTTCAGCACCCGCTTCACCGAGCTGGTCGGCATGCCGCCCAGCGCCTATCGACGCGAGGCGGCGCGCGCCACCGCGGGGATCCCGTCGTGCGTGGCGAAGCAGGTCACCAGACCGGTCAGGAATCGAGAAGCGCCCGCCCCGAGCCGAAACTAGCGTGGTGGCCATGGACCTCAACATTCACGCCAGTTTCCTGCCGCACGACGACCCGGACGCCGCGCTGGCGTTCTACCGCGACACCCTCGGCTTCGAAGTCCGCAACGACGTCGGGTACGAGGGCATGCGCTGGATCACGGTCGGGCCCGTCGGCCAGCCCGGCACCAACATCGTCCTGCATCCGCCGGCCGCCGACCCGGGCATCACCGAGGACGAGGGCCGCACCATCGCCGAGATGATGGCCAAGGGCACCTACGCGAGCATCGTCCTGGCCACCACCGACGTCGACGGCGCCTTCGAGCGGCTCCAGGCGGGCGACGCCGAGGTGGTCCAGGAGCCGGTGGACCAGCCGTACGGCGTCCGCGACTGCGCCTTCCGCGACCCGCCGCCGACGAGCTTGCCGTCCTTGCCGGCGAGGGCGGCGAAGCCGGACGCCTCGCCTATGGCGCTGTCGGCGCCGGGCAGCG
>NZ_JBHUQX010000549.1:0-5014 GCF_042674225.1 Streptomyces sp. NPDC056948 | reverse complement strand
AGCCCCGGGGCTTGCCCACCTGGTGGTATCGGATCGGCGGTCTACGACAGCCATGCCTCTACGAGACCAGCGGTATTGGCACCCGCGGCAGCGCAGCCCGCCGTCGCCAGGAACCCGGTCGACGGACCCACCGCGGCCTCGCATGCCGCACCCACGACCACGCCGGCCGACAGGCTTGCGGCCCCCTGAGCCGCACCGGTGGTGTCGCCGCTTGCGAGATCCCTACCGATCGCCACGACGTCCAAGGCATCACCTATGTAGCCGAGCCCGTCGGTGATGCCGCCGAGGCTGAGCAGCCCGTCGGGATCGATGCGGTTGACGGGGTCGCCTTCCGCGTAGAGATAGGGGTTCTTCTCCTGGCCGGAGGGGTCGGGGCTGGTGAAGCGGCCGATGTTGGGGTCGTAGTAGCGGGCGGAGAAGTGGTACAGGCCGGTGGGGTCCTGGTAGCCGCCGGCGAACCGGTAGGGCTGGGGGGCTTTCTCGGTGGTCGTGCCGCGCTCGACGCCGCGGGGGCTGTAGGCGTAGGTGTTCACCTTGGTGCCGGTCTCGTCGGCGAGTGCGATGACGGAGCCGATGGCGTCGGTGAGGTAGTAGTACGACTTGCCCCCGGTCGTCATGGAGTTCAAGGTGCCCCCGGGTTCCCGGTTGAATCCCATGTCCACGCCCGCGGTGGTCCTGGCGGACAGGCCGAGCGGGCCGTTGTGGAAGACGGTGTCGCCGAGCTTGATCCGCTCGCTCTGGTCGGTGGAGCCGTACTGCCCGGCGTAGGTCTTGCCGCCGACGGTGATCGATGTCAGCTGGCTGTAGTCGGACCAGGTCCCGCCGGTGCGGGTGCCCTCGGGGGTCGAGGCGCCTGCGGTCTCATTGCCGATCTTGTCGTAGGACCAGTTGGCGGTGGAGCCGTTCTTGGCGGTGATCTGCTGGGCGTCGTTGAGGGTGTACGTGGTGCCGCGCGGGCAGCCCTGCTCGACGCCCTGGCTGGTGAGATTGCCGGCCTGGTCGTAGCAGTACTGCCAGGAGGAGTTGAGCGTGGTGCCCTTCTCCTCCTTGGCGTAGGAGAAGCGGCCGGCGCTGTCGTAGGTGTGGGTGGTCTTCAAGCCGGTCACCGCGTCGGTGCGGGTGCGGATCTTGGTGCCGTCCTTGCCCGCGTTGGAGTAGGAGTAGGCGAGGTCGACCAGGGTGCCATTGGCCGAGGTCGCCTTGATCTTCTCCGGGCGGCTGGACTTGTCCGGGGTCATCTCCTGGACCGTGCCCCCGGGGTAGGTGGTCGTGGTCCGGAAGTCGTTGGCGTTGTACTTGTACGTGGTGGTCCTGCTCGTCGGGTCCTTCAGCGCGGTGAGCTTGTTGACCTCGTTCCAGGTGTAGTCGGTGACGCCTGCCGGGTCCTCGTAGGTGTCGACGTTGCCCGCCGGGGTGTAGCTGAGCTTGGTCTGCGAGCCGTTCTGCAGCGTCCGGACCGTCTCCCTCGACAGCGGGTCGAACTCGTACTCGGTGACACCGGTGCTGTCGTCGCGCTGCCTCAGATTGCCGTCGCCGTCGTAGTGGTAGCGCACGGTGTCGTTGGTGGAGGACACCTCGATGACCCGGTCGCGGTTGTCGTAGGTGTACACCGTCTTGATGCCGCGTCCGTCGGTCACGGTTTCCGGGCGGCCGAGGGCATCGTAGGTGTAGGTGGTGGCACCGAGGGGTGCCGGTGGCGTGACCTTGGACAGGTTGCCCTTGGTGTCGTATGTGAACGACGTGGACACCGACTTGGTGGCCGACAGGGTCGTCGTGGCCTTGCAGATCTGGCCCTCGAACCCGCCGCAGGTGGCAGTCGCCGGGTTGTGGTCGAAGGTTCGTTTGCCACCGCCGGTGCCCGTCACGGCGACGGACCTGGTGTTGCCCGCGGTGTCGTAGGTGTAGTCGCTCTTCTCGCCGTCGGCCGTGGTGAACGAGCCCGGCAGGTCCGCGCCGGCGATGGTCTGATACCCGGTCAGCGTGGCGGTGGCGCCGGTGGGCAGCTTCGCGGAGGTGGGGTTGTTGCGCGCGTCCCAGCCGTAGTCGGTGACGTTCCCGGCCGCGCCGCCGACGCCCATGGCGTCCTCGGCGGTGTCGATGTTGTGGTTGGCGTCGAACTTCCGCTTGCGTGAGTGGTCGAGTGCGTCGGTGACCTCGGTGACGCCGCCGTCGGTGTTGTGCTCGTACTTCGTGGCGTGCTCTTCGGGGTCGGTGACCGTTGTCGTCCCGGCGGCGGACGGGTCGGCGTCGGAGTACGCGTAGGCGTACGTCGGGCCTGTGTGCCCTGAGCCGTTGAAGTCGGTGGCGCGCAGCATGGAGCGGACGCGGTTGTGGTCGTCGTAGGTGAAGGCGGTGACCCGGCCCTCGGGCGTGGTGATCTTCGTCAGACGGCGGGAGGAGTCGTAGCCGAACACGGTCGACTTGCCCTCCGTATCGGTCGTCCTTTCCAGGTCCCCGGCCGCGTTGAGGTCGAAGACGGCGGTGCGGCCGGTGTGGTCCTTGGCCTGCCACTGGCTGGCGCCCGTCTTGAGCAGGTCGATCCACCGGCCTGAGCGGGTCTCGGTGAGTTTGAAACCCTTGTGTTCGGCGCCCTCCTCGTGCTGGCTGACGGAGATGGTGCCGTGGTTCTTGTCCGTGACCTTCGTCAGGGTGCCGTGCTCGTCGTAGGTGTCCTTCGAGCCGGACTTGCGGTCGGTCAGGGTGTAGGTTCCGTCGCCGTTCTTCTTCAGGTCCTTGGCGTAGCCCTTCGGCGTGGTGAAGGTGCCGTCGGTGTTCTCGGTGAAGCGGACGGTGGCGCCGGTGGCGTCGTAGAACACGACCTCGTCGCTGAAGAGATGCAGGTAGCGCTCGTACTCCTGCCACCACCGCTGGGACACCTTCCCCCACGGCGCGTCGAAGGAGTTGTACGTCCGCGCCAGGCGCAGCTTCTGCCCGACGCCGGCGACCTCGAAGTCGGTGGCGGCGAGCATCAGGTTGCCGGTGGAGAGGTTGATCCGGGCCACCAGCGAGTCGGTGATCCGGAAATCGGAGATCTCGTGCCACGGAACGGAGCCCTGGCCCTCGGGCACGAACTCCGCCGCCACGGCGTCGGCAGCCGCCGACCCGGACGGCGCCAGCGGCGACTTGGGGATCTCACCGGTGCGGGCACGTGCCTTCTGCTCGGCCCGCCACGCCGCCTGCTCCTTCGTCGGCGCGGCCTCGGATTCTCCCGGTGCGGCCTTGGTCTTGCCGACCTTCACCGGCGGCACCTTGAAGTCGGTCTCCTTGCCCCACGCCGACGCGGGTCCTGGATCCGCCGGCGATGGAGCGGCGAACACCGGTGCCACCGGGGCGGCCAGGGACAGCGCCGCCACGACCGCCACCAGTCCGTAACGGGTTGATCTGCGGGCACGCCGAATCGGCGTGCTTCCAGCACGCGAGTGCATCAGCTTCCCCCCACAGGGAGTCAGACCCGGCCACCCCATTGGTCACCGGGGCCACACAACCTGACACAAGAGGCACACAAGTCGGGGCGGCGTCCCCTTGAATCGCACTTTCATTCGAGCCGGAACCGGCCCAACCGCTTGGAGGGGGTGGAGATGCGCATTCTCGGGCATTGGCTCCCAAAGGAGGGGGAGAATGATCAATTCAGCTCCCATTGCCCTTCGCGGCATTGGCCAGAATTCTTCGCGCGGTTTCCGCCACGCGGGTTGGGGTCCGGGTGTGGCATGCGGCGCGAGGCGAGTCAGTGGCGCACACCTATAGACATCCGATCTATTCCCCGGCGACGATGTTCGCGCCTCGACAGGTGTCGATGCGGCTGTCACTTCCTCCGTGAAAGAGCCGATGAATGGGCCGGGAGATCTCGCCGTGATCAATGAATCCCAACCGCAGCGACGAAGCATTCTCAAGGTCGGCGGTGGCCTGGCCTTCGCGCCTCTGCTCGCTCAGCTGACCGGCGGAACTCCCGTGGGGCAGGCCGTTGCCGCCGGGGCCGACACGGCGGCGGCCGTCCAGTGGCCGAACCTGTCGCGTGAGGCGCTGACCTACTCCGTACCCGCCATGGACTGGCAGTCGCAGGCCCTGCCGATCGGCAACGGCCGACTCGGTGCCATGCTCTTCGCCGATCCCTACGAGGAGCGCGTCCAGTTCAACGAACAGAGCCTGTGGGGCGGTGTCAACAACTACGACAACGCCCTCGCGGGCAAGCCGGACAGCGAGTTCGACACCGGCATGACCGGCTTCGGCTCGTACCGGAACTTCGGCGACGTCGTCGTCACCTTCGCTCCCCGTGCGAGTCCGAGGGTCACGGCACCGGGGGGACCGTACAGCAGCTCTTCCTCGGAGGGTGTCGACAAGACGTACGACGGTGACTCGAGTACCAAGTGGTGCATCGATGGGCCCGGTTCGAAGGTGCGGTGGCAGGTCGAGCTTCCCGAACCCGTCGCGGTCGCGTCCTACCGTCTGACGAGTGCGAACGATGTGCCGCAGCGCGACCCGCAGGAGTGGACGTTCTCCGGTTCCGCCGACGGCGCCGCTTGGACCACGCTCGACAGACGCACGCTGGAAGCGCCCTTCGAAAGCCGCTTCCAGACGAAGGACTTCACCTGTGCCGACCCCGCGGCCTACCGCTTCTACCGGTTCGACTTCGTCCCCAAGGCAGGCGTCAGCCACTTCCAGGTGAGCGAGATCGGTCTGTCCGGCGTCGACCTCGGCGCGGGCGGTGCGATGTACCTGTCGTCGCCGAGCGGGCACTCCAAAGGCTCCGGCTCCGGCTCCAACTCCGGCTCCGGGCCCGGGTCCCGGGCCACGGACATCTCGAGTTCGGTGGACGGCGATCCGGCCACGGTCTGGCGGGTCGACGCTCCTGCACCAGCGGTCGTATGGCAGGCCGAGCTGCCCCGCGCGGTCGTCGTCACCTCGTACGCACTGACGGCGGCACCAGGGCGTCCGAGGGACGATCCTCGGCGATGGCGGCTCGAGGCCTCGCAGGACGGGTCCTCCTGGACGGCCCTCGACACGCAGAAACCCGGAG
>NZ_JBHUQX010000548.1:0-5028 GCF_042674225.1 Streptomyces sp. NPDC056948 | reverse complement strand
GCTGGTGGCCTGCTGGTGGCCGGTGTCCGGGGCGGGCCGCTGCTCGGGCAGGGAGACCTGGGCGGCACCACCGCCGGCGCCGCCTGCGTGCTCGTGGCCACCGCCCTGAGCGCCGGCGCCCCCTCCGCCCTGGGCATGGTCGCCGCTCTGGGCGTAGTCGCTGATCTGCTGCTGCACATCGGGCGACACGTCGGGAGCCTCGTCGGGCATCTCGACGAGGTCGCCGCCGCGCGCGTCACCCGGCATCTCCATGATCCAGCCGGGCCGGATGAGGCTGGCCTCGGAGAGCTTGGACCCGTCCGGCTGGACGCGGTCCTTGTTGAGATCGAAGATCTCCTTGTAGCGACGCCCGTCACCGAGGTGCCGGTCGGCTATCTCCCACAGGGAGTCGTGGTGACGCCCCTCGGGCGGCTGGATCCGGTAGTACTTCGTGTCGCCCTGCTTGGCGGTGCTGCCACCGGCCTCGGCGTGCGAGGCGGCGTGCGAGGCCTGCTCGGCGAGGGCGGACGCGGTGTCGGCGGCCTGCTCCTGCTGCTGGGCGAAGAGACCGCCCGGGGTCTGCTGGGCCGAGGCCACGGTGGGCTTCTGGTTGGCGTCATACGTCTGCCCGAGCTGCGACAGCCCGGGCGCGAAGCTGGCGGCCGTGGCGCCGACGAGCAGCAGCGCGGCGACGAGCTGCCGCGCGAGCAACTGACTGGGCCCGCCGCCGGGTACGCGCCCCGGCACGCCGACACCGGACAGCGCGGCCTTCATCTCGACGAGCACGCAGGCGGTGAACTGCGCCCACGCCAGCCACACCACGACCGTGAGGATGTTCAGAAACGTCTGAACGGTGATCTCTTGCTGCAGCCAGTCGAGGCTCGGCACCCCGTTCGGCAGCGGCCACCCGATCTGCGTGGCCAGCGCGCCCGGCACGCCGACGAGCAGAACGGCCAGGGCGACAAAGGCGAAGAACGCCTTGACGAAGTCCCCGAACGACCGTCGCCGGATCCTCACCGGCTGCGGCGTCCGATTCCTCGGGGCCGTCGTCGGGGCCGTCGCTCCCGTCGTACTTCCCGTCGAGCTTGACGAGCTTGAGGTGCGGCGTCGCGGCATGGCGGGTGTCCTGGGGTCGTGTGTGGAGTGCGGTGAGGCAGCGCTGTGAAGTAAGGGGTGTGCTGAGCCTACAGAGATCTTATGGACTCTTATTGAGGTCGTCGAAGGGCGGCGGGGAGGAACCTCGTTGACGTCCCATTTGCCCCTGTAGCTACTTGCGCTCGCGCGGACGGCCGAGCCGCCCGGATCACCCCCTTCGCAACCGCTACGCACACCCCTCACGCACCCCACACAATCCACCATGGCCAACCAAGGGGGCACACACAACCCCTGATAGCTTCGTTCCCTGTCGCACACGCCAACCTCGGGGGAGAAACCGTGGCCCGCCGCGCTCTGACCACCACAGCTGCCGTGTTCGGCACTACGGCAGCACTTCTGCTCACCGCGTGCGGCGGGGGCGGCGGCTCGTCAGACGACATCAAGGGAGCGGACAAGGGAGCAAGCAGTCCTTCCGCCTCGGCCTCCGGCTCGACGCCGACCGATGTCGACCGGCCCGACGTGAGTCTCCCCAAGGATCTGGACCTGGTCTTCGACTTCGAGAAGCCGTCGGACCAGGACAGCGCGGCAGCTCTCGAGGACGCCGCGAACTACATCCGCGCGCTGAACCACGGCATCACGAAGCAGGATCCGGCAGATCCCGCCTTCCAGTTCTATGCGTCGGGCCAGGCCGCCCAGTACGCGAACTCGCAGATCAAGGAGTACGTGGACGGCGGCTGGACCCTCACGGGCAAGGACCGGTACTACCAGGCCGAAACCAACCCGGTCGACGAGTCGGAGAAGGTCAAGACGGTCAACGTCACCTTCTGTGAGGACCAGTCCAAGGTCTACGGCAAGGAAGTCAAGTCCGAGAAGATCCACCGTACGAAGGAAAGCCTGGACAGTTACCAGAAGTTCACCCTCCTCATGGCGTCTGTCCAGGGCAAGCCCGTGTGGCGTGCCCAGCAGGTCACCGTCGAGGGGAAGGCGGAGGAATGCCGAGGCTGACCGTATCCAGGCGAACGAAGCTGATCGTGGCCCTGGCTGCGGGATCCCTCGTCTGCTCCGCCGGCCCGGCTTACGCCAACAAGCCGGTCGCTGGCGAGGCGAAGCCCAGCGGCCCGCAAGGCGGAGCCGACGGCACGGGCGGACTGTCGGCTTCCGTCTCCAACATCCAGCTCTCGTACCCGAGCGGTGGGGGCGGCGGAGGCAAGAAGGGGAACCTCGGTACGGTCGACCCCAACTGGAAGCCGCCGGCCTGCTGGTACGAACCCGAGCTCAGTCCCGAGCAGTTGAAGAAGTTCGTGGACACGGACAGCGGTGGTGATGTCGGCATTCACGAGTCCTGGTGGGGCAAGGGACTCTGGACCGATCACTACCGCGACGGCAAGCCGGCCGAGAACTTCGACATGCACAATCCGAAGAACAGCACGGCCGAGGGGTACAAGAACTACAACCTCGGCAAGGACGGTTACTTCTGGCGTGGTGTGGCGCCCGACCCCATGGCCTCCGACTCCTGGGACTGCGGCCGCATCATGTTCTGGGTCGACGCCGGCGAAACCCCGGACGACCCGAATTCGCCCACGCCGAAGACGCTCGCCGAGTACGCCTACAACAAGGTCGAGGTTCCGGAGACGAAGGTCGACCTGAAGCCGGAGGGCAAGTCCACGGTCAACCTCCCCACGTGGGTATGGCTGGACAAGGGCACCTTCAAGGAAGTCAAGGTCCGCGCCGAACTCCCGAACACGGGCCTGTGGGCGGAGACGACCGCCAAGCCGGTCGCCCTCCACCTGGAGCCGGGCACGGACGACGCCGAGACCTTCCCCGCCTCCGGCGACTGCCAGATCAACGACGACGGCTCCATCGGCACCCCGTACACCAAGGGCAACGCCGACAAGACCCCGCCCTGCGGCGTCCGCTACCTCCGCGCCACCAACGGCACGCCCTACCAACTCTCCGCCAGCGTCACCTGGCAGATCAGCTGGGAAGGCTCCGACGGCTCCCGCGGCAACCTCCCGGACGGCACCTTCGAATCGACCCAGGACATGAACGTCCAGGAGATCCAGTCGATCAACCGCTGACTACCGGATCCCAAGTCGTTCGCAACCGCCACGCCACACTCCTCACCTTCCCCACACAATCCACCCCTGCCTCTCAAGGGCCAAATCCCCTCCCCTGATAGCTTCGTTCTCTGTCGCGTACACCGAAACTACGGGGGAGACCAACTGTGGCCCGCCGCGCACTGACCACCACTGCCGCAGCGTTCGCCACGACGGCGGCGCTGCTTCTGACCGCCTGTGGCGGAGGCGACGATTCGTCATCGGACGACATCAAGGGAGCGGACAGCGGGTCGAGCAGCCCGTCGACCTCGGCCTCGTCCGCGGCACCCGGCGTCAAGCGCCCGGTGATCAAGCTCCCCAGCAGCTTCCAGCTGCCTTTCGAGAACTGGACGAGCAGCGACCCCGTCGAGCAGGCGGTACTCAACGACGGCAAGGAACAGCTCCGGGCGGGGTACGAGGCGATCATCGAGAACGATCCCGACAGCAAGAACCGCGCCTTCTACGACACGAAGAACGGCTTCTTGCAGAGCCAGCAGTGGATCAGGACCTACACGGACAAGAACCTCACCGTGATCGGCAAGCTGCCCGTGTTCGACCCCAAGGTCACCCTCGCCAAGGACAAGGCAGCGGCGTCCCTCTCCTACTGCACCGATGAGAGCAAGGCCTCCACGAAGAACCGCAAGACCGGCGAGGTCAAGGGGAACCCGGCGGGCACGGACCCCGAGGTCTTCTACGTGGTCTCCATGGGCAAGAACGCCCAGGGTGTGTGGCAGGCAGTGTCCGCCCACTCGGAGAGGGGTGGCTGCGCACAGTGAGATCCTCACACGCCTCCCGGCCCCTCACGGTCTTCTCACTCACCGTCGCTCTCCTCGCACCCGTGCCTGCCGTCGCCCTCGGCGGCGAAGACAGTTACGGCGGCGGAGCCAAGAACGACGAGATCTCCGCCTCCGCCTCGCACTCCCGGATCAAGGTCAGCCAAGTGAGCGGCCCCACCGGCGGAAAGCAGGGCACCGTCGCGTCGACGGACACGAACTGGGAGCCCCCGCCGTGCTGGTACGAGCCTGTCTTCACCCCGGAGCAACTGAAGAACTTCTCGGAGAACGACGGCAGCGGCGATGCCGGTCTGCGCGACGGGTGGTACGGCTCGGAACTCTGGACCGACCACTTCAGGGACGAGAAGGACGCCACCACCATCTTCACGAAGCCCGGCACCGTGAAGGGGTACAAGAACTACAACCTGGGCAAGGACGGATACTTCTGGCGCGGAGTATCGCCGGACGTGGCCAAGGTCGATGACACCTCGCTGTGCAGCCGCCTCATGTTCTGGCAGGACGCCGGCGAGATCCCCAACGTGCCGAACGCCCCCACCCCGGAAACCCTCGCCGACTACGCCTACGACAAGGTCAAGGTCCCCGAGACCAAGGTGGAGTTGAAGCCGACGGCCAAGTCGACGGTGAACCTCCCCACCTGGGTGTGGCTGGACAAGGGCACCTTCCAGGACGTCAAGGTCCGCGCCGAACTCCCCGGCACAGGCCTGTGGGCCGAGACGACCGCCAAGCCGGTCGCCCTGCACCTGGAGCCGGGCACGGACGACGCCGAGGTCTACCCCGCCTCCGGCGACTGCCAGATCAACGACGACGACTCCATCGGCACCCCGTACACCAAGGGCAACGCCGACAAGACCCCACCCTGCGGCATCCGCTACCTCCGCGCCACGAACGGCACCCCGTACCAACTCTCCGCCAGCATCACCTGGCAGATCAGCTGGGAGGGTTCGGACGGCACCGGCGGCGATCTGCCTGACGGCACCTTCGAGACGACCCAGGACATGAACGTCCAGGAGATCCAGTCGATCAACCGCTGACGGGACGACTTCACCGCACGACCGAGCAAACAC
>NZ_JBHUQX010000547.1:0-4992 GCF_042674225.1 Streptomyces sp. NPDC056948 | reverse complement strand
CGGCAATCAGGGCGATAATGCGCGACACCGCCCGTCGGGCAGCCGTGCGGACGACTGGGCGGGCGTGTCCGAAATAGTGTGTATTGGGTCGGCAGTGTAGAACGGGAGATGTGACGGCAATGGCTACGGATACTCCCCAGCTCCACGCAGCACGTGCCGTCCCCGCGCCGGGCAGCCGGCGGTGACGGGAACCGGCACGGCGCGCGCCCTCGATCCGGAGCGCGGCACCCTCGACAAGGCCGCTGGCGAGAACTTCCCGGTGGCCCCGTTCTTCCTGCCCCGGGCCTGGCGCGCCGACCTCATGGCCGTCTACGGCTTCGCCCGCCTGGTCGACGACATCGGCGACGGCGACCTGGCCCCCGGTGGTGCCGACGCCCGGCTGCTGGGTGTGTCCCCGCAGGACGCCGAGGACCGGCTGGTCCTGCTGGACGCCTTCGAGGCCGACCTGCGCCGAGTCTTCGACTCGACCCCGCGCCACCCCCTGCTGCGCCGCCTCCAGCCGACCGTCCGCCGCTGCTCGCTGACCCCGGAGCCGTTCCTCGGCCTGATCGCCGCCAACCGCCAGGACCAGTTGGTCAGCCGGTACGAGACCTACGACGACCTCCTCGCCTACTGCGAGCTCTCGGCCAACCCCGTCGGCCGGCTCGTCCTCTCCGTCACCGGCACCTCGACGCCCGAGCGGATCCGTCGCTCCGACATGATCTGCACGGCCCTGCAGATCGTCGAGCACCTCCAGGACGTGGCCGAGGACCTCGGCCGCGACCGCATCTACCTGCCCGCCGCCGACATGAAGCGTTTTCACGTCCAGGAGGCGGATCTCGCCACGAAATCCGCCGGAGCGTCGGTCCGTGCGTTGATTGCGTATGAAGCGCAAAGGGCCCGGGATCTCCTGAATGAAGGCGCCCCCCTGGTGGGTAGCGTCCACGGCAGGTTGAAGCTGCTGCTCGCAGGGTTCGTGGCGGGAGGAAGGGCGACGGTCCACGCGATCGCCGCCGCCGAATACGACGTACTTCCCGGCCCGCCCGAGCCCGGCAAGGTCCGGTTGCTGCGTGAGGTGGGCGTGACCCTGCGAGGAGAGGGGTGATCCGGACCGTGGAGTCGGAACCACACGCGTCCCCACCGGTACTCGCCGCCTACAGCTACTGCGAGGCCGTCACCGGGCGGCAGGCCCGTAACTTCGCCTACGGCATCCGGCTGCTGCCGACGCCTCAGCGCCGTGCGATGTCGGCCCTGTACGCGTTCTCGCGGCGGGTCGACGACATCGGCGACGGCGCGCTCGCCCACGACGTCAAGGTCGCGAGGATGGAGGAGACCCGGGCGCTGCTCACCCGGATCCGTGAGGGTGAGGTCGGCGAGGACGACATCGACCCCGTCGCCGTCGCGCTCACGCACGCCGCCGGGGCCTTCCCGATCCCGCTGGGCGGACTGGACGAGCTCATCGACGGCGTCCTGATGGACGTCCGCGGCGAGACCTACGAGACCTGGGACGACCTGAAGGTCTACTGCCGCTGTGTCGCGGGCGCCATCGGGCGGCTCTCGCTCGGTGTGTTCGGCACGGAGCCGGGGGCGCGCGGCGTCGACCGCGCGCCCGAGTACGCCGACACGCTCGGGCTCGCGCTCCAGCTCACCAACATCCTGCGGGACGTCCGCGAGGACGCCGTGGGCGGGCGGACCTACCTGCCCGCCGACGACCTCGCCAAGTTCGGCTGCTCGGCAGGCTTCAGCGGGCCGCGGCCACCGGAGGGCTCCGACTTCGCGGGCCTCGTGCACTTCGAAGTGCGACGGGCCCGCGCTCTTTTCGCCGAGGGCTACCGGCTGCTCCCCATGCTCGACCGGCGCAGCGGCGCCTGTGTCGCCGCCATGGCCGGCATCTACCGCCGCCTCCTCGACCGCATCGAGCGCGACCCGGAGGCCGTGCTGCGCGGCCGCGTCTCCCTCCCCGGCCGGGAGAAGGCATACGTCGCCGTACGCGGCCTGTCCGGCCTGGACGCCCGGCATGTGACACGACGGGCCGTCAGGAGGCGTGCGTGACGAGGGAACGGGGCCAGGAGGAGTCCGGCGGCGACGAGGCGCACGCCGGCCGTGGGACCCGCGACGGGTCGGACCGCACCGACCTCACGGCGCGTGCTCCGCACACCTGCTGGGAGGCCCGCCACGGGTCGGACAGCATCCGCGCCTCGGCGTGCGGCCCGCGCGCCTGCCGGGAAGCCCGGCCGGGGTCTTCCACACTCCGCCGCCCGGCGACCCGGCGTGGCCACGACGCCCTCTTCCGCCACACCGTCGGAGACAAGCGGTGCGCAACCCTCCGTCGCGTCGTCGCGTCCCAGACGGAGACGGCCGGTCCCGCACCGTTCTCGGCGCACGGCCGCCGCGCAGGGGAGGGTGCACGATGACCCACGGCACGCGGTCCCAGGGGCCGGTCGCGGACGGGCGGCACACCGTCGTGGTGGGCGGCGGGCTCGCCGGCATCACCACCGCGCTCGCGCTCGCCGACGCCGGAGTGCGTGTCACGCTGCTGGAGGGCAGGCCGAGACTCGGCGGACTTGCCTTCTCCTTCCAGCGCGGCGATCTGACCGTCGACAACGGACAGCATGTGTACCTGCGCTGCTGCACCGCCTACCGCTGGTTCCTCGACCGCATCGAGGGCGCGGCGCTGGCTCCGCTGCAGGACCGGCTCGACGTACCCGTCCTGGACGTCGCGCGGCCCGAGGGACGCCGGCTCGGCAGGCTGCGGCGTGACGCGCTGCCCGTGCCCCTGCATCTGGGGCGCAGCCTCGCCACCTACCCGCACCTGTCGCTCGCCGACCGCGCCAAGGTGGGCCGGGCCGCGCTCGCGCTCAAGGGTCTCGACCTCGCCGATCCGGCGCTGGACACGCAGGACTTCGGAAGCTGGCTGGCCGCGCACGGCCAGTCGGCACGCGCCGTCGAGGCCCTGTGGGATCTGGTCGGGGTCGCCACCCTCAACGCGGTCGCGGGCGACGCCTCCCTGGGGCTCGCCGCGATGGTGTTCAAGACCGGTCTGCTGTCCGACCCGGGCGCGGCCGACATCGGCTGGGCGCACGTCCCGCTCGGCGAGCTGCACGACCGGCTGGCCCGCAAGGCCCTCGACTCGGCGGGCGTCCGCACCGAGGTCCGTACACGAGTCACCTCCGTCGCCGAGAACGTGGACGGCGGATGGAGCGTCCAGGTTCCCGGCGAGACGCTGGAGGCGGACGCGGTGGTGTTCGCCGTACCGCAGCGCGAGGCCTACGACCTGCTGCCCGAGGGTGCCCTGGACGCCCCCGAGCGCCTCCTGGAGATCGGCACCGCGCCGATCCTCAACGTCCACGTGGTGTACGACCGGAAGGTGCTCGCCCGGCCGTTCTTCACCGCACTCGGCTCCCCGGTGCAGTGGGTCTTCGACCGGACCGAGGCGTCCGGGCTGCGCGAGGGGCAGTACCTCGCCCTGTCCCAGTCGGCGGCCCAGGACGAGATCGACGAGCCCGTGGCCGTGCTGCGCGAGCGGTACCTGCCCGAGCTGGAGCGGCTGCTGCCCCTGACCCGCGGCGCCGAGGTGCAGGACTTCTTCGTCACCCGGGAGCGCACCGCGACCTTCGCTCCCACCCCCGGCGTCGGGCGCCTCAGGCCCGGCGCCCGCACCAAGGCATCCGGCCTCTACCTGGCCGGAGCGTGGACCGCCACCGGGTGGCCCGCGACCATGGAGAGTGCGGTCCGCAGTGGAGTCGGCGCGGCGGACGCCGTGCTGGGCGCCCTGGGCCGGCCCCGCCCACGCCACCTCTTCGAGTTCGAGGAGGCGGCGTGATGCTCGACCACCAGCACCACACGGCAGGCGGCCCCCGCACCTCCGGTACCGCAACAAGAGGAGAGACTGTGCCCACTGTGCCCCCGGCCTCGAAGGCCGCTCGAGAGACCGCGGTGGACGTGACCGCGCTCCTGGAGCGCGGTCGGACCCTGGCCATGCCGGTACTGCGGGCGGCCATCGACCGCCTGGCACCTCCCATGGACACTGTTGCCGCCTACCACTTCGGATGGATCGACGCCCAGGGCAGGCCCACGGCGGGGGACGGCGGCAAGGCCGTGCGCCCCGCCCTCGCGGTGCTGTCCGCCGAGGTCATGTCCGCCGCCCCCGAGACCGGCATCCCCGGCGCCGTCGCCGTGGAACTCGTCCACAACTTCTCCCTCCTCCACGACGACCTGATGGACGGCGACGAGCAGCGCCGTCACCGCGACACGGTCTGGAAGGTGCACGGCCCCGCCCAGGCCATCCTGGTCGGCGACGCCCTGTTCGCCCTCGCCAACGAGGTGCTCCTCGAACTCGGCACCGTCGAGGCCGGCCGCGCCACCCGCCGTCTGACCACCGCCAGCCGCGCCCTGATCGACGGTCAGGCCCAGGACATCTCCTACGAGCACCGCGACCGCGTCACCGTCGAGGAGTGCCTGGAGATGGAGGGCAACAAGACAGGCGCCCTGCTCGCCTGCGCCAGCTCCATCGGCGCGGTGCTCGGCGGCGCCGACGACCGCACCGCCGACACGCTGGAGAAGTACGGCTACCACCTGGGCCTCGCCTTCCAGGCCGTCGACGACCTCCTCGGCATCTGGGGCGACCCGGTCTCCACCGGCAAGCAGACCTGGAGCGACCTGCGCCAGCGCAAGAAGTCCCTGCCGGTCGTGGCCGCCCTCGCGGCGGGCGGCTCCGCCTCCGAGCGGCTCGGCGAGATCCTCGCCGCCGACGCCAAGAGCAGCGACTTCGAGAACTTCTCCGAGGAGGAGTTCGCGGCCCGCGCCGCCCTCATCGAGGAGGCGGGCGGCCGCGAGTGGACCGCCGACGAGGCACGCCGTCAGCACACCATCGCCATCGAAGCCCTCGACGCCGTCGACATGCCCGACCGGGTGCGGGACCAGTTCGCCGCGCTCGCCGACTTCGTCGTCGTACGAAAGAGATGATCACTATCGGTCGAATAGCCCTCGCGTAGTCGCCGGCCGGTGCCGCGA
>NZ_JBHUQX010000546.1:0-5099 GCF_042674225.1 Streptomyces sp. NPDC056948 | reverse complement strand
GGTCCCCACCTGAGCCCCGCCCTTCTGCGCCCCTCCCGCGTCCAACCACCGTCTACACCGGGTGGTACGACCCCCAGTGCCCCTCACAGGCGGGTCGGACACCTGGTGCTTCCGCGGGACTTCACGGAGCGAACGGCCTCAGCCACACGGTGGCCAGCGGCGGCAGCGTGATCCGGACCAGGCCGCCCTCCGGTTTGGCCGGATCCGGGTTGGTGACGCCGCTGCCGCCGTAGCGCGTGTCGTCGGTGTTGAGGGTCTCCTGCCAGGCGACGACGTCGTCCGGGACCCACAGGCCGTAGTCGTGCCGGACGACGGGGGAGAAGTTCGACACCGCCAGCAGCGGGTCGCCCTCGGCGTCGTAGCGGAGGAACGCGAAGACGTTGTCGTCGGCCGAGTCCACCGCCACCCACCGGAAGCCCTCCGGACGGGTGTCGCACTGCCACAGCGCCGGCGTCGCCCGGTACGCCGTGTTCAGGTCACGGACCAGATCGCGCACGCCCCGGTGGTCACCCGCCGAGTGGTAGCCGTCGTCGAGCAGCCACCACTCCGGCCCGTGCTCCACCGACCACTCGGCCCCCTGCCCGAACTCCTGCCCCATGAACAGCAGCTGCTTGCCGGGGTGGCCCCACATGAAGCCGAGGTAGGCGCGGGTGGTGGCGCGCCGCTGCCACCAGTCGCCCGGCGCCTTCGACACCAGCGCCTGCTTGCCGTGCACGACCTCGTCGTGGGAGATCGGCAGGACGTAGTTCTCGCTGTACGCGTACACCATCGAGAAGGTCATCTCGTGGTGGTGGTACTTACGGTGCACCGGCTCGTGGCTCAGGTACTCCAGCGAGTCGTGCATCCAGCCCATGTTCCACTTCAGCCCGAAACCGAGCCCGCCGGTGTCGGTGGGCCGGGTCACGCCGCCCCAGGCGGTGGACTCCTCCGCGATGGTGACCACGCCGGGAGCACGCCGGTACACGGTCGCGTTCATCTCCTGCAGGAACGCCATGGCCGCCAGGTCCTCCCGGCCGCCGTAGGCGTTGGGCTCCCACTGGCCGTCCTCGCGCGAGTAGTCCAGGTAGAGCATCGAGGCGACCGCGTCCACCCGCAGCCCGTCGATGTGGAACTCCTCGCACCAGTACACCGCGTTCGCCACGAGGAAGTTGCGCACCTCGGTGCGGCCGAAGTCGAACTCGTAGGTGCCCCAGTCCGGGTGCTCGGCACGCCGCCCGTCCCCGGGCTCGTACAGCGGGTCCCCGTCGAACCGGGCCAGCGCCCAGTCGTCCTTCGGGAAGTGCGCCGGCACCCAGTCCATGATCACGCCGATGCCGGCCCGGTGGCAGGCGTCGACGAAGAACCGGAAGTCGTCCGGGGAGCCCAGCCGCGCGGTCGGCGCGTAGAAGCCCGTGACCTGGTAGCCCCACGAGCCGTGGAAGGGGTGCTCGGCGACCGGCATCAGCTCGAGGTGCGTGAAGCCGAGGTCCTTGACGTACGCGGGCAGTTCCTCGGCGAGCTGCCGGTAGGTCAGCCCCGGGCGCCAGGACGGCAGATGCACCTCGTACACCGACATGGGCGCCTCGTGCACCGGCGTGTCGGCGCGGTGTGTCATCCACTCGGCGTCGGCCCACTCGTAGTGCGAGGCCGTCACGATCGACGCCGTGTTCGGCGGCTCCTCGGCACGGCGGGCCATCGGGTCCGCCTTGAGGAAGCGGTGCCCGTACCGGGAGTGGATCTCGAACTTGTACGCGGTGCCCTCGCCGACGCCCGGCAGGAACAGCTCCCACACCCCGGACGCGCCCAGGGACCGCATCGGGAACTGCGTCCCGTCCCAGTGGGTGAAGTCCGTGGCGACCCGCACGCCCTGGGCGTTCGGCGCCCACACCGTGAACCGGGTGCCGGTCACGCCCTCGTGGGTCATGGGCTGTGCGCCGAGCGCCGTCCACAGCTCCTCGTGCCGGCCCTCGCGGATCAGGTGCAGGTCGAGCTCGCCGAGCGCGGGCAGGAAGCGGTACGGGTCGTGCGTCTCCTGCTCGCCGCCCTCGTACGCCACGTGCAGCGTGTAGTCGGGGATCGCCGCCGACGGCAGCACGCCCGAGAAGAGGCCGTCGCCCTCCGAGACGAGCGCCGTGCGCTTCCCGTCGCTCACGACGCTCACAGAGCGGGCGAAGGGGCGCAGCGCCCGGAACACGATCCCGCCGGGGACCGGATGGGCGCCGAGCAGCGCGTGCGGATCGTGGTGGGCGCCCGCCAGCAGGCGCCCGCGGTCCTCCGGGCTCAGGGCGGGCGCGGTCGCGCTCGGGACCGGGCCGGACGGCTCCGGGATTGAGGTGTCTCGCAGGGCCACGGCTCAGTCTCCTCTCACAGCGAGGCGCTCGATCGCCGCCATCGGTACAGGCAGCCAGTCGGGGCGGTGCCGTGCCTCGTACAGCACCTCGTACACGGCCCGGTCCGTCTCGTAGGCCCGGAGCAGTCCGTGTTTCTTGCGCGGATCCCAGCCGGCGCGGGCGGCATAGCCCGCGCAGTAGGCCTCGCGGCAGCGCCGCGCCCACTCCGGGCGCCAGGGGCGGCGCTGCCGGGCGGCGTAGTCGAAGGAGCGCAGCATCCCGGCGATGTCCCGCACGGGGGAGTGGGCGCTGCGCCGTTCGGAGAGCGGCCGGGACGGCTCGCCCTCGAAGTCGATGACGAACCACTCACGCCCGGCCCGCAGCACCTGGCCCAGGTGCAGGTCGCCGTGGATGCGCTGAGCGGGCGGCCCGGGGTCGCAGGAGGTGAGGGCGGCGAACGCGGTCCGCAGGCCCGGCACGAACGGCTGGAGCGCGGGCACACAGTGCGCGGCGGCGTCCAGCCGCTCGGTCATCGCCGTCGCGGTACGCCCGTTCTCCCCGGGCGCGCCGACCGGGAAGGCCGAGGCCAGCGCGAGGTGCACATCCGCCGTGGCCGCGCCGAGCGCCCGCGCCTGGACCGTGAAGTCGTCCCCGGCGGCCAGGGCGTGCAGCGCCAGCGTCCAGCCGTCGGAGGCGTCCCGCAGATACGGCTGGAGCACACCGAGCGTGGCCTTGAAGGGATGGCTCGTCTGGAACCACGCCACGGGCGCGGGGACGCGGTGGCAGCCCTGGCGGGCCAGCGCCCCCGGCACCTCCAGGTCCGGGTTCACGCCCGGCTGGATGCGCCGGAAGATCTTCAGGATGTACTCGTCGCCGTACACCAGCGAGGAGTTGGACTGCTCGGCGTCGAGCAGCCGCGGCACCAGCCCGGCGGGCACCTGCTGGTCCGGGTCGCAGTCGAAGCGCAGCGGGCCGGCGGTGCCGGGGTGCCGCAGCCGCTCCAGGAGCAGTTGGGCCGAACGGGGATCGTGCAGCGCGTCGTAGACCGTCAGACCGGCCAGCGGTCCGTCCTGCACCTGCCCGATGAGCGCCCGGCCGAGGCGCGGTGCCGGGTGCTCCCGTACGCCCAGCAGGAGCTGGTAGCAGTCACCTGCCGGGGGAGCGCCGCCCGGCGACGGCACGCCTGTGTGCCCGGCGTGCCCGGCGTGGATCAGCAGGTGCAGACAGCCCGGGAACAGCTCGGTCATCGACAGCAGGCCGAGCTCCGTGACGGGCCGGTCCTTGCCCGCGAACCAGCGCTGGCGGGGCAGCCAGTCGCGCAGCAGGGCGCCGAGCGACTCCATGGGCTCGGCCAGGCGTGTGAGGCTCGGGCGCAGGTATGCGGTCTTCGGCATGGTCACGCCTCCTTGTCCCGGCGCGTGCTCACAGTCGCCGGCCGATGCGGGATGCGACTCGGGTGAGCCGGAACCAGTAGAAGCCGTGACCCCCGAGGGTCAGCAGATACGGCAGCTCGCCGATGGCCGGGAAGCGCACCCCGCCGAACAGCTCCACCGGATGGCGTCCGGCGAATTCGCGCAGATCGAGTTCGGTGGGCTGCGCGAACCGCGCGAAGTTGTTCACACAGAGCACCAGGTCGTCCTCGTACTCCCTGAGGAACGCCAGGACCGCGGGGTTGGAGGAGGGCAGTTCGGTGTAGGTGCCGAGTCCGAAGGCGGGGTTCTGCTTGCGGATCTCGATCATGCGGTGGGTCCAGTGCAGCAGCGACGACGGCGAGGACATGGAGGCCTCGACATTGGTCACCTGGTGGCCGTAGACCGGGTCCATGATCGCCGGCAGGAAGAGGCGGCCCGGGTCGCAGGTGGAGAACCCGGCGTTGCGGTCCGGGGTCCACTGCATGGGGGTCCGCACGGCGTCGCGGTCGCCGAGCCAGATGTTGTCGCCCATGCCGATCTCGTCGCCGTAGTAGAGGATCGGCGAGCCGGGGAGGGCCAGCAGCAGAGCGGTGAACAGCTCGATGGTGTGCCGGTCGTTGTCCAGCAGGGGAGCGAGGCGCCTGCGGATCCCGATGTTGGCGCGCATGCGGGGGTCCTTGGCGTACTCGGCCCACATGTAGTCGCGCTCTTCGTCGGTGACCATCTCGAGGGTCAGCTCGTCGTGGTTGCGCAGGAACATCCCCCACTGGCAGTTCGAGGGGATGGCCGGGGTCTTGGCCAGGATCTCCGAGACCGGGTAGCGCGACTCGCGGCGTACGGCCATGAAGATGCGCGGCATGACCGGGAAGTGGAAGGCCATGTGGCACTCGTCGCCGCCGCTGGGGTAGTCGCCGAAGTAGTCGACGACGTCCTCGGGCCACTGGTTGGCCTCGGCGAGCAGCACGGTGTCCGGGTACTGGGCGTCGATCTCCTTGCGCACGCGCTTCAGGAACGCGTGGGTGGCGGGCAGGTTCTCGCAGTTCGTGCCCTCGGCCGCGTACAGATACGGCACCGCGTCCAGCCGGAAGCCGTCGATGCCCAGGTCCAGCCAGAACTTCAGCGCGGCCAGGATCTCCTCCTGGACGCGCGGGTTCTCGTAGTTGAGATCCGGCTGGTGCGAGAAGAAGCGGTGGAAGAAGTACTGGCCACGCACCGGGTCGTACGTCCAGTTCGACGTCTCCGTGTCGACGAAGATGATCCTGGCGTCCGGATAGCCCTTGTCATCGTCGGCCCAGACGTAGTAGTCGCCGTAGGGCCCGTCGGGGTCCTTCCGCGACTCCTGGAACCACGCGTGCTCGTCGCTGGTGTGGTTCATGAC
>NZ_JBHUQX010000545.1:0-5108 GCF_042674225.1 Streptomyces sp. NPDC056948 | reverse complement strand
CCTCCAGGCCCAGCGCGTCCGGCTGCTCCTCGGCCCCGGCCTCGCCCCGCCCGCCGAGGCCCGCGAGGCCGTCGGCGTCCTGCTCGCCCGCCATCGCGTACGGGGCGGCGGCCACGCGGGCGAGGGCAACCGGGTCCCCGACCTGCTGTCCACCTACGAGGCGGTGCTGGCGGCCGACCGGGCCGGGCTCGCCCTCGACGCCGGGCACGTCCGCGCGTTCACCGACCGGGTGCGCGGCGCCGACGGCACCGCGTGGAGCCCACTGGCCCCCGGCGGCGGAGGGCCGCTCGCCGACTGCCTCGGCACCCTGCTGGCCCGGCGCCTGGCCACGGACCCCGGCGCGCTGCCGGCCCTCGCCCTGTCCTGAACCGCCGAACGGGAGACCTCGTGCCCACGATCACCATCCGTACCCCCGAACTCCCCGTACCCCGCCGTCGCGCCGTCGCGCTGCGCCTCACCCGCTGGCTCACCGCCCAGGGCGTCCAGGCCGGTCACGTCGTCGTGCGCTTTGAACCCACCGAGGAGAGCACCGTCTTCTCCGGCGGGATGCCGGTCGAGGCCCTGCCGTACGACGGGGACGCCGACGGCTCCGGCCCGCGCCACGCGTCGGTGACCTGCTGTGTGGGCCCCGACCGCGACGACGCCTTCCGCGACGGGCTCGCCCGTTGCGTCACCGAGGCGCTCGGTGCCGACGCCGGAACCCCCTTCTGCTACCTGGAGTTCCGGCCGACCTCGCCCTCCGATGTCTACGTCGGCGCCGGCGAGGGGCTGCGCCGGGCCGACGGCACCGCCGTGGGGCCCGTGCCGGCCGCCGCGGTCTGACCGCACCGGCGGCCCCCGCCTCGCCGCCCCCTGTTCCCCTCTGCTTCCCGTGTTTCCCGTGTTTCCCGTGCAAGGAGTACGACCATGACCACGACCCTCCCCTCCCCCGAAGAGATCCACGACCGGACCCGGACCGTCCTGGCCACCCGCATCGGCGACGCCTTCACCGAGGTGCCCTCCGACGCCGAACTCCAGACGGCGCTCGGTGAGCGCTACGACAGCCTCACCGCCATGGAGTGCATCTCCGCCATCGAGAGCGAGTTCGGGATCGAGGTGGACTTCGTCGCCGACGACGTCCGCTTCTGGTTCTCCAGCGTGGAGCGGATGGTGCGCTTCACCCACGAACGCCTGGAGGACACGGCGGCCCTCGGGCTCGGGAGCTGACCGTGCCGGACATCGCCTTCGCCACCTCCGGCAGCACCGGCCCGCCCGTGACCTGGCTGCGCACCGAGGCCCAGTTACACGCCGAGGCGGCACTGGTGCACGACGTGGTGCTGGGTTCCGCCCGGTTCGGCCGCATCGTGTCGTACGCGCCTCCCGGCCACCTCTACGGCCGGCTCTACGGGCGCGAGCTGCCCCGGCTCGAGGACATCCCGGTGACCGGGCTGTGGGACGAGCCGCTCACCGTGCCGCCGCTCGAGGACGGCGTTCCCACCCTGCTGGTCTGTCTGCCCTCCACCTGGCAACTGCTCGCCCGGCACACGACGGCCCTGGCACGGCACGGCCGGGTGACGGCCCTGCACAGCACCGGCCCGGCCACGCCCGCCGCCCACCAGGTCGCCGAACGCCTCGCGGACACCGGCTTCCGGGCCCACGAGCTCCTCGGCTCCACCGAGACCGGGGCCGTCGCGCATCGCCCGGTCGCCGGTGAGCACACGGGAGGCCTGCCCTGGCGCCTGCTGCCCGACGTGGAGGTGCTGCCCGGCGGCATCGCGGACGGCGACAAAACGGTCCAGCGCCTGAGGGTCACCGGTCCTCGGCTGGCCCGCCGTACCGGCACCGAAACGCCCCCGGACGACTGGGAGTTGCCCGATCTCGTCACACCGGTGACGCCGCGCACCTTCCACCATGTGGGGCGGGCGTCCCGGCTGGTCAAGGTGAACGGGGTGCGCTGCGACCTGGCCCGCGTGGAGGACCTGGCACGCGCCCGCTGCCCCGGCCTGGACCTCGTCTGCGCGCCCGTCAGCGATCCGGTCCGGGGAGAGCACTACGAGGTGTTCTACGCCGGGCCCGGACCGGTCGACCCGGCGGCCCTGCGCCGACGGCTGGGCCGGCTTCCCTCGGGGCTGCCCGCCCCGCGCGCCGTGCGTCGCGTACCCCGTATCCCCCGCAGCGCCACCGGCAAGGTCCTCACCGCCGAGCTCACCGCCACCGCACGCCCCGCCCAGGAGGCCGAGCATGTCTGACGCCCCCACACCACAGGACGCGATCACCGCCTACGCGCACGAGGCACGCTGGAACGCCGCACCCGAGGCGCCGCAGCCCGGCCCTCCGGTGGCGCTGCCGTTGCGGGAGAGGGTGGCTGCCCGCGCCCGGGGCACGCTGACCGCCGAGGAGTGGCGCACCGCGGAGGCCGACTGGTCGGACCGGGCCGATGCCCGCTACCGGGCGACCGTCCAGCGCGCCCCGCTCGGCACGGACGCCGCACCGGTGCGCGTGGGGGTGAAGGACACCGTGGACGTGGCCGGCTTCCCCACCCGGCTCGGCCTGCGCGGCCACCGTCACCACGCCCGGGTCTCGAACCCCGCGATCGCCGCCCTGCCGCCCGAACTCGCTGCCGTGACCGCCAAGGTGGTCACCACCGAGCTCAACATCGGGGTGGGGTCGGAGTGCGTCAACCCCTACGTTCCGCAGATCGACCCGGGCGGCTCCAGCACCGGTACGGCCGTGTCGGTGGCCGCCGGCATCTGCGACCTCGGCCTCGGCACCGACGTGCTCGGCTCGGTGCGCTGGCCCGCCGGGCAGTGCGCGACGGTGGGACTGCGGATGACGCAGCGCACCTCCCTGCTGGAGGGGGTCTTCCCGCTCTCCCCGCCCATGGACGCGCTCGGCTGGGTCACCCGCAGCGCGGCGGACCTGGCGTACCTGTGGCCGCTCCTCGGACTCGACCGGCTCGGCGCCCAGCGCCCGGCCGGCGAGGGCCCGTACCGGATCGGTGTCGTCGCGAACGCCGAAGGGCCCGAGGGCACCTGCGGGCCCGTCATGCGCGGGGCCCTGGAGACGGCCTGCGGGCATCTGGAGGCGAGCGGCCAGAAGCTCGGCCCGGTGCGGGTCGACGACCTGTGGGCGCTGCGCGGACCCGCCTGGGAGCTGTGCGCGCGGCAGGCCTGGGACGCCTACCAGGTGTGGCGGCCCTGGGTGCCCGCCGACCTGCACGAGACCACCCGAGGCGCGCTGGAGGTGGGTGCCAAGGTCCAGGACGACCGCTACGCCTGGATCCTGGAGCGTCTGGCACACACCCGCGCCACGGTCGAAGCCGGCTTCGACGCCGCGGGCGTCGACGCCTGGCTGCTGCCCCTGGACCCGGCCGCACCGCCGGACCTGACCGCGGCAGGCGCCCGGGTGTCGACCATCCCTGGCCCTCAGGACCCCGACTACGACCTGCGGGTGGCCTACACACCGCTGGCCAGCTTCGCGGGGCTGCCCGCGCTCACCCTGCCGGTCGCCCGGGACGAGCGCGGCGCGCCGCTGTGCGTCCAGCTCATCGCCCGCCGCGACCACGAACCGCTGCTGATCCGGCTGGCCGGACTGCTGGAGGAGGCGGTCGGCCCGCTCGGCTTCCGGCCGAGCTGAGGCGGCGGCCCGCACATCCGCCCGCACCAGGACGACGGAAGGCAGTCATGCCCCTCCCCCGCTCATCCGACGACAGCCGATCGCCCGACACCCGGGTGCGCGACCTGCTGGACCGCAGCACCGCCCCACTCGAACCGACGTCCGCCGAGCACTCCCGTATGGCGGCGGCCCACCGCACCCTGGCCGGCCTCGACGGCTCCCGGCACGTCTATGGGGTCACCCACGGTTTCGGTCCGCTGGTGGACCATCCCGCCGACCCGGACCCGGCCCGTCAGGGGACGGGCCTCATCTCCCACCTGGCCACGGGGCAGGGGGATCCGCTGCCGCCGGAGGTGACCCGCACCATGGTCCGGCTGCGGCTGCGCGGCATGGCCCTGGGGCACTCCGCCGTCGCGCCGGAGACATGGCAGCGCCTCGCCGACCTGGTGAACGCGGGCTTCGTCCCCGTGGTGCCGAGCGAGGGCAGCCTGAGTGCGAGCGGCGACCTGGTGCCGCTGGCCCACGCCGCCCTGGCCTTCGCCGCGGACGACGCCGGCCAGGCATGGTGCCGGGGCCCCGAGGGCGAGTGGCGGCGTGCGGACGCGCCGGCCGCGCTGGCCGCCCTGGGCCTGCCGCCCGTCGTATGGGAGGCCCGGTCCGCGCTCGCCTTCGTCAACGGCAGCAGCGCCTGCCTGGCCCGCGCCCTGCACACCCACCGGGAGATGGGCGCGCTCACCCGGGCCGCCGCGGTGGTCACCGGCCGCACGGCCGCGCTCCTCGGCGCCTCGGGGGAACCCTACGAGGACGCCCTGCAGCGGGTGCGCAACCAGCCCGGGCAGCGCACGGCCGCCGCGTGGATCCGGGCCGAACGCGCCGCCTCCGGCGCCGGGACCGGCACGGACCCCGGCCCGGACCGGCCGCTGCAGGAGCGCTATTCGCTGCGGTGCGCCCCGCAGGTCCTGGGGGCCGTCCTGGACCAACTGGACCTCCAGGGCTCGGTCCTGACCGACGAGGCCGAGGGGTGCAGCGACAACCCCGTGCTGGTCGACGGCACCCTGCTGCACGGCGGCAACTTCCATGCCGCGCCCGTGGCGTTCGTCTCCGAGACGCACGCCTGCTGTGTCCACCAGGTGGCCTATCTGCTGGAGCGGCAGCTCGCCCTGGTGCTGGACCCGGCCGCCAACGGCGGTCTGCCGCCGCTGCTGACGCCACGGCCCGGCGCCGGGAGCGGCTTCGCCGGAGTGCAGATCGCCGCGAGTTCCCATCTGAGCCGGCTGCGCCAGCTCGGCCATCCGGCGTCCTTCACGGCCGTACCGACCAATCTGCACAACCAGGACCAGGTTCCGCTCGCCCTCAACAGCGCCAACGCCCTGGCCCAGATGACCGAACGGGCCTGGTGGATCCTCGGCTCGCTGCTCCTCGCGGTCAACCAGCTCGCTCACCTGACGGGGCACCAGGACCGGGAGGAGGGGCGGTTGTGGCGGGAGCTGCGGGAGGAGTTCCCGCCCCTGGAC
>NZ_JBHUQX010000544.1:0-5116 GCF_042674225.1 Streptomyces sp. NPDC056948 | reverse complement strand
CCCGGGGGGCCCTGCCGCAGCAGGGCCCCCACGCGCTCAGTGCTCAGTGTTTGAAGACGTCCTTGGTCTTCTCCTTGGCCTGGCGTGCGTCTCCCTTGGACTGCTCCGCCCGGCCCTCGGCCGTCAGCCGCTCGTTACCCACCGCACGGCCGATGGTCTCCTTGGCCTTTCCCTTGGCCTGCTCGGCCTTCGCCTTGGACTTCTGCTCTCCAGCCACGATTCGTTCACTCCAAGTCGTGTCCGACTTCGGGGTCACCTCCCGAGTGACCCCGGGAGGGACGGTCAAACGTGGGTGACGGCCGGACTGCCGCCGGCGAGGATGGAACGCTTGCCGGCCGGATGCTCTCCGGCTGTGCGTAGCCGGGCACCTCCATACCGCCATACGGCCGAGCGCCCGGCGCCCCCGTTCCAGGGCCTTGCGGGCTCTCGGGCTCTGCGGGACCTACGCTCGTGTGAACCCTTGGCTCCGCTCCACTTTCGCCACGTGCAGCGTGTAGCTCTCGTACCACTCGGCTTGCCCGCGCTTCTGTGCCGCGCGGTGCTCGGCGTTGCTCCGCCACTCCGTGAGGGCGTCGGCGTCGCGGAAGTACCCGACGGTGATGCCCAGCCCGCCGGGAGTCTGCGCGTGCTCCATCCCCAGGAACCCAGGGACGCCCTTCACCAGGTCTTCCATGCGTGCGGCGGTCTCGCTGTAGCCGCTCTGGTCCTGGGTTCGCACCGTCGTGAAGACAGTCACGTAGTAGGGGGGTTCAAAGGCCTCGACGGGCGTGACAGGCGCTTCGGAGTGATGGCTCATGGCGCCAATGTAGGGCAGGGTGCGCCCGACGATCCGGCGTCTTTCTGCAGGGATACCGGGGAGTGGGACGCCAGCGTGGTGCGGGCGATGCCCGGGCTGGCGAGCTGCTGCGCACCAGCGACGCCTTCGCGCGCTTGTGGGAGCGGCCCGAGGTAGGAGCACCTCAACAAGATCGTGTGACGAGCTCACGGCGAACCGCGTACCCCAGGTACGTCACCACCGGGCTGCCCTCCGGCTCGAGCACCATGTCGACGAGGTCCGGCAGCTGATCGTCGGTCAGCGTCCCACGCCTGCGGCCGCGCGTCGCACGCACCAGGCCGCGTACGTCGCGCGGCTTGAACGCGGAGACGTCCTTCGTGGACAGCCCCGCCCGGTCGAGGGACTCGGCGACTTCCACCGGGCGGCGCAGCCGGTGCGCGGCGTATCGGCCGCGGGGCATGATCCGGGTCCCCGGGAAGGCTTGGAAGGCACCGAGGTAGATGAGTCGGGACACGGGGGTGCGGTTCACCGTGTCGTAGACGAAAGCCGCGCCGGGGCGCAGCACGCGCGCCGCCTCCCTGAGGACGGCGTCCGGATGTTCGGTGATCTCGAGAGTGTCGGCGCAGTACACGAGGTCGAAGGAGTCGTCCGGGATGTCGAGTTCCTCGGCGGGCGTCGTCAGGTACGTGACGCCCAGCCCGTCGTCCGCGTCCCGGGCCAGGGCCGTCGCGGCGGGGGACGGATCGGCGGCGACGGCCTCGAACCCGAGCCGGGCGAGGCCGCGGGCCAGCAAGCCGCGCCCGCTGCCGACGACGAGCGCCCTGCTGCCGGCCGCCGCGAGGCTCAACTCCCCGAGCACGCGCCGCAGGTACTCCATCCGTACGGACTGGAAGGTCAGGGCCCGGATGTGGCGGCCGTCGATGGCCGCGGGTCCGGCCGAGTCGAGTGCGATGTGCGGGGCGGGGGGTATGACAGGCTCCCTCGACGCTCAGGGTCAGGTTCCCTGAGGGAACCTAACATCGACGGGCCGGCGGAGGGCGTGCTGCCGGCCCAGGTCTGGTTCACCCGGGCGTCGCACAGGGCGGCACCGCCGACGACACCTCGGTCAGGAGCCGCTCCACCTCGCTCCCCCAGCGTGAGGCGATCACCAGGTCGCGTGCCGGGTCCACCCACAGCAGGTGGTTGCCGCCGTTGCCGCGGGCGCAGCGGCCGGTGCGCGGTGCCCGGGGCCATACCGTGCCGTGGTCGTTGAGCCACCAGGACAGGCCGTACTCGGGCTTGACCGGGCAGGGCGTCCACAACTCCTCGATCCAGCGCCGCGACAGGACCTGACGTCCGTCCCACCTCCCGCCCCGCAGGCAGAGCAGGCCGATGCGGGCCAGGTCCAGGGCGCTGATCCACAGTCCGCCGCCCCAGTGCGCGCCGCCGGAGACCACCGGCAGCTCGGCGCCGTCGAGGGCGGTCACCGCGTGGTCGTAGCCGTGCCAGGACCAGCCGTCGGAGGCACCGGTCGGTGCCATGACGCGCTCGCGCAGCACGTCCGGCAGGGTGCGGCGGAGCAGGACGGTGAGCGCCAGCGCGGCGAGGTTGACGCGCACATCGTTGTAGGCCCAGCCGGCGCCGGGCGCTCCGCCCGCCGACTCGGTTCCCTCGCGGGTGCTCTGTGCGTCCACCCAGGTCGGCTTGGACCACAGCTCGCCCTCCCACTGGCTGGTCTGGTCCAGCAGGTGGCGCCAGGTGATCGCCCTTCCGTGGGGGGTGTCGAACTCGGGCAGGTCCACGGTCTTCGACACCGGCTCGTCCAGGCGCAGCGCCCCGTCGTCGTAGGCGATGCCCGCCACCAGCGACAGCACGCTCTTCGTGGCGCTGTAGGCCATCTCTGCGTGCGTGGGGTCGCCCCACGCGGCGACGACCGTGCCGGCCCGGACCACGACACCACTGGCCCCCTGCCCGTCGAGGAGCGGGCCGATGACCTCGCGGTGCGACGCGTCGGACACCTGGCCGGCGAGATACGACGCCATGTCGTCGATGCCCGCCACCGGCCGCCCCGCCTGCGCGCGCACGGCCCGCGCGAGTGCCGCCGCGTCCACTCCTTCCCAGGGGTCGCCGGTCCGGTCGCCGTTCTCCAGGACCTCTCCGTCGTATCGCGATGTCACTGCGTCCACGCCCATCCTCCGCCGCCTGTCGGCACATGTGTCCTCTGTCCGGCCGCCCCGCACGTCGGGCGGTCCGGTCCCGCCGGGTCAGCCGATCGCGTCCAGCAAGCCGCTTCTGCGCGGGAGTTGGGCGAGCTGGCCGCTGCCGAGGCGGATCCGGTCCTCGCTGATCATGACCCGGGCGGAGAGCACATCGCGTATCTGGCGGCTCAGGCTCCATTTGCTCGCGGACGGCTCCCGATAGGCGTCCACCCCGATGACCTGGAAGGAGTCCAGCACGCTCTCGTTGGCCCGGGCGGCGGCCGTCAGCCGCAGCGCGTTCGAGCGGCGCACCATGGCGTCGCTCGCGGTGCCCTGCAACTCCTCGTACTGGCCGGCGAGCGAGCGGATCTGCTCGGTGAGTTCGTCGATGGTGTCCGACGCCCGGCCCAGCCGCATGGTCTTGGCCGTGAGGACGTCGGGTGCGGTCCTGCTCTGCTGGCGCCGGAAGGCGTCCTGTGCGGTGGCGAACGCGGACTCGGCGATGCCCAGCCAGCACGCGGCCCAGCCCAGGTTCGACAAGGGCATGATCACGCGGGCCGAGGCCTCGCTGAACGACTCCTCCAGGATCCGGTCGGGATGCGTCCGGGCCCGTACCCGGCCGCCGCCGCTGCCCGTGCCGCGCATGCCGAGCGCCTGCCAGTCGCGCCATTGGGATATGACCAGTTCGTCGCGGTGCACCAGCACCACCGCGCCCTCGGTGACCGCGTCGTCGGCCGAGCGCCTGGCCACCAGCAGTCCGGCGTCGGCCTGTTGGAGGTAGGAGGAGACCGAGACGTTCTTGTCGATGACGATCCCGCCGCTGCCGTCCGGGTCCTCACGGCAGTGGGCTCGGCTCTCGCGGGGGCTCGCGGCTCCGGTTTCCGACATCAGGCTCGCCACCAGTGGCTGGGACTCCCACGCGGAGTCGAGGAACTCCTGCACCGGCTTACTGGTCTTGGGCTGGCGGGCGACCGCCTGGATCTGCCCCTGGTGCATGGCCCAGATCATGGCGGTGGAGGCGCATGCCTGGCCGAGCGCGTGGGCCACCGCGACGACCTGCGGCGCGGTCCACAGTCCCTGGCCCGGGACGGGCTCGGGGGCTAGCAGCCGGTGCCGCTTCAGCGCGGCGACGGCCTCGGCCGGGAAGCGGCCCTCGGAGTCCACGTCGACGGCGTGGGCCCGGGCCACCTCCACGGCTGCGGCGACCCGTTCGCGCAGGGGCCGATCGTCCCCGCTGTCGGTGTGGTTCATGCCTTCCAGGTCTTCGGTCATGGCCTCTTCCGTACGTGGGTGCTGTCAGCGGCTCGGCGGCGGGCTGTCGGCCCTGTCGGCTCAGCCACCGAACTCCATGAGCGTCTTCCGCAGGCGGGGCCCGGATTCGGCCAGCTTGTCCGGGTCGAGCATGCGCAGGTGCGGTGCGGCGGTCGCGATCGTGTCCGTCTCGCCCTCGAAGAGGCTCTCCCAGTACCGCCCGTCGAGGACCGAGGTGCGGTCCTCGGCCAGGAAATGCGTGAGACCGCAGGACACCAGGGGCGGCGGCCCGGCGAGGTCGACGTCGGCGGCGTCGAACATCACCACGTGCTCGATCTGATGGCCGCGTTCCTGGAGTTCGGCCGCGACGCCGGGGGCCAGCGCCGCGCCGATGGACCAGCCGACCAGCACGATCGGTCCCAGCACGTCGATGTCCTCCACTGCCGAGACGAACTCGTCCAGCACGGCGGCCGGATCGGCGGATCGCCCGTCCGCCTCGAGGAGCGGCGACAGGACACCGTGGACGGGCATGTGCTTCGGGAGATACGGCAAGAGCTGGACGAAGCTCCACGCCGTGCCGCTGAGCGGCGGGAGGCAGATCACCGTCGGCTCACCGCCCGCGGCCCGCAGCGGGACGGAAGGCTCCGGAACGAACTCGGGGCGCCCGAGCCGCTCGGCGAAGGTCCGCGGGGTCGGGAAACGGAACACCTCGGCCGTCTCCAGGGTGACGCCGAACATGTCCTGGAAGCGCAGCACCATCTGCACCGCGAGCAGCGAATGCCCGCCCAGGTCGAAGAAGTTGGAGTCGCGTCCGATGTCGTCGCGTCCCAGCAGGTCCCGGAACACGCCACGGATCAGCTGCTCGTGGGCCGAGCCGCCGTCCTGGTCGGCCACCGGCGCCGGCTTGGTGGTG
>NZ_JBHUQX010000543.1:0-5124 GCF_042674225.1 Streptomyces sp. NPDC056948 | reverse complement strand
CCGCGAGCGGCGCCGGGCCCGACGGCAGGCACGCGCGGCCGTACGGGCCCAGGAGCGGATACGCCGGCGGGGCGGGGCCGGACAGCTGTCCCACTCGTGAGGAGTGACGGCCGGGGGTTCCTGGCGAAGCGTCCGGACCTTGGAGTGGACGCTCGGCCGATGCCCCTGCCGGTACTCCTCACCGTGCGGCGGACTGCGCCTGCTCCTCCCCCGCGCCCCGGGCGAGTTCGCGTCGCGCCCGCATGACCGCGGTCGAGGTCGCGTCCCGCTACCTCCCGGCGGGCGGGCATGCCGGCGTCGGGCGCGGGCGGTCCACGGTGAGCACCGCGGTCGTCCGGCCGTCCCGCTCGTACCGGGCGGGGAAGCCGCCCTCGGCCGGTGCGCCGTCGGAGAGCTCGCCCTCGGTGATGCGGACGGTGTCGCCGTCCGTGGGCCGGCCAGCGAACTGGATGCGGGCGCCGTACTGGTCGGACCAGAAGTAGGGCACGGCGGTCGCGGTCTCGACGGTTCGTCCGGCGAGCGGGTTGGTCACGGCGGCTCTGGGCTGCTGGGTGGCCGACGTCCAGTGCTCGGCGCGGGTGCCGCCGGCGCAGGCGACTGCGCCGACGGCGACCACCTGGGGCAGGGCCGTCGCACAGCCGTCGTCGCACAGGACGCCGTCGTGCATGGCCAGGGCCGAACCGACCAGCCAGGCGGTGTGGAGGCCGTACGCCTCGCCAACCACACGATCTACGGCCTCGCGGGCGCCGTGTGGACGAGCGACGAGGCCCGGGCCGCGCGGGTCGCGGACCGGCCGCGACTCGGAACGGTCTGGATCAACGACTTCCACCCCTACGTTCCGCAGGCGGAACGGGGCGGTTTCAAGCAGTCCGGCTTTGGACGCGAACTCGGGCCCGCGGGGCTCGCCGAGTATCGCGAGACGAAGCACATCTGGCGCAACACCCGTCCCACCCCCCAGGGTTGGTTCGAGTGATCGAATCCGCCCCGAGGAACACCCACTGAGGAACCGCCCATGAGACCGACCGCGCAGTCCAAAGACGCCCCCGGCCAGGACGACGCCGAACTCACCGAGTTCGGCTACAGACCCGAGCTCAAGCGCACCCTCGGCAACTTCCACACCTTCGCCGCCGGGATCAGCTACATATCGATCCTGACCGGCACCTTCCAGCTCTTCTACTTCGGCTACGGCAGCGGCGGCCCCGCCTACTGGTGGTCATGGCCGATGGTCTTCGTCGGCCAGTTCATGGTCGCGCTCTGCTTCGCTGAGCTCGCCGCCCGCTATCCCGTCGCGGGCTCCGTATACAACTGGTCGAAGAAGATAGGCAATCCGCATCTGGGCTGGCTGGCCGGCTGGATGATGCTGATCGCCTCGATCGTGTCCATCGCGGCCGTGGCACTGGCCTACCAGTTGACGCTGCCGCAGATCTCGTCGTTCTTCCAGTTCGTGGGGGACGGCACCGGTACGTACGACGTGGCGACCAACGCGGTCATCCTGGCCGCGGTGTTGATCCTGTTCACCACCCTGGTGAACGCCTTCGGTGTCAAGTTGATGGCCAGGATCAACACGGCGGGCGTGTTCATCGAGCTGATCGCCACTGTCGTACTGATCGTCCTGTTCGCGGTCCACATCACACGCGGCCCGCAGGTCGTCATGGAGACGCACGGCACCGGGGCGGGGTACGGAAACGGGTACCTGGGCGCCTTCCTGGTGGCCTCACTGGCCTCCGCGTACGTCATGTACGGCTTCGACACCGCCGCCTCACTCGGCGAGGAGTCCCTGGATCCGACCCGGAACGCACCGCGCGCGATCATCCGGGCGATCGTCGCGTCCTTCGTGCTCGGCGGTCTGATCCTGCTGCTCGCGCTGATGAGCGTGTCCAGCCTCAAGGGCGAGAAGCTGTCCACGGACGGTCTGCAATACATCGTCCTGGACGTGCTCGGCCCGACGGCCGGCAAGGCGATGCTGTGGTGCGTGCTGATCGCGGTGACGGTGTGCGCCCTGGCGGTCCACACGGCGGCGATCCGGCTGGCGTTCGCGATGGCCCGCGACAACAACCTGCCCGCGTCCTCGAAGCTGGCCAAGTGCCACCCGCGGTTCCAGACGCCGGTCCTGCCGACCGTGATCATCGGGATCCTCGCGCTGGCGATCCTGGTGGTCAACATCCGCCAGCCGCAGATCTTCACCGTCGTCACCAGCATCGGCATCATCATGATCTACCTCGCCTACCTGGGTGTCACGGTGCCGCTGCTGGTCGCCCGGCTGCGCGGAAAGTGGCAGCCCGCGAGCGAGGGCCGGTTCTCCCTGGGCCGCTGGGGTCTGCCGGTCAACATCCTGGCCGTGCTGTGGGGCGGGGCCATGACGCTCAACCTCATCTGGCCGCGGGCCGCGGTCTACAACGCCGCGGCTCCCTACCACTGGTACCTGCGCTGGGGCGCGGTGCTGTTCGTCGCCGTCATCGCGGGCGGTGGCTTCGCCTACTACTGGTTCGTCCAGCGGCACCGGACCGGCGTGCTCGCCGAGCACCGCTCGGACACCACGGCCTCGTCTCCCCGCTCCGCCCCGGCGGCCGACTGAAGGAGGACCCATGAGTACGCAGGAGCTCGACTATGTCGTGGTCGGCGGCGGCACCGCGGGCAACGTGGTGGCGGCCCGGCTGTCCGAGGACCCCTCCGTGACGGTGTGCGTGCTGGAGGCCGGCCCGAGCGACGTCGGCGACGACGACGTGCTGCGGCTGGAGCGTTGGATGGGGCTGCTGGAGTCCGGCTAAGACTGGGACTATCCGGTCGAGCCGCAGGCCAGCGGCAACAGCTTCATGCGGCACGCCCGGGCGAAGGTGCTCGGCGGCTGTTCCTCCCACAACTCCTGCATCGCCTTCTGGGCCCCCGCCGAGGACCTCGACGACTGGGCGGCCGCGGGCTGTACGGGCTGGAGCGCGGCGGACCTGTTCCCGCTGTACCGGCGGCTGGAGAACAACGACGCGCCCGGCGACCACCACGGCCGCACCGGCCCGGTGAAGCTGCGCACGCTGAGAGCGACGACCCGTGCGGGACGGCCCTGCTGGAGGCGTGCGCGCAGGCGGGCATCCCCACGGTCGCCTTCAACACGGGCCCGGACGGTCGTCCGGGGCGCGAGCTGGTTCCAGATCAACTCCGACGAGAACAACGTCCGCCAGTCGTCCTCGGTCGCCTATCTGCACCCGATTCTCGGTAAGCGGCCCAACCTTGACGTACGGGCTGAGGCCGGCCCGGCGGATCGCCGAGCAGCCCGCGCTGAGCGGCTGGGCGGGGGCGGAGCCGGCGCCCGGACCGGACCTGCGGACGGACGAGGAACTGCTCGGGTACATCCAGCAGACGCACAACACCGTGTATCACCCGTCCTGCACGGTGAAGATGGGCGCGGACGACGATCCTTCGGCCCCCTTGAACGCGCGGCTGCGGGTCAAGGGGGTCCAGGGGCTGCGGGTCGCGGACGGGTCGGTGATGCCCGGCCTGGTCACCGTCAACCCGTGCATCACGACCATGATGATCGGCGAGAAGTGCGCGGATCTGCTGCGGGAGGACGCCTGAGCCTCAGGACGCCGGGCGTTTGAACATCCTGGTGGCCGTGATCTCGCTGTGGACCGTCTCCCCCGCCCGGGCCTGCTGCGGAAGGCCCGGGCGGAGGTGTTCCTCGACGCTGATGTACTTCAGGCCGGCCCGCAGGTCGGCGTCGTTGCGCATGCGGATGACGAGGGGGAACTCGGCCAGCGCGGTGGTGTCGAACAGCCCCGTGGTGTACAGGAGTTGGACACCCAGCGCGTCCGACACCGCCCGCTGGAGTTCCAGCAGGTAGGTGGCGTTGGCGCGGCCGATGGGGTTGTCGAGGAACAGGGTGCCGGCGTGCCGGTGCTTGTCGCGGCCCCGGTCGTTGCTCCGCAGCGCGGCCATCGTGCAGTACAGGGCGATGGCGGCGGTGAGGAGCTGGCCGCCGGAGAACACGTCGCCCATCTGCCCGACGGGGACGCGCTCGGCGCGCAGCACCGCGTCGGGCTTGAGGATCTCGACGGCGACGCCCTTGGGCTGCAGAGCCGCGGCGACGCCCCGCAGCAGCAGGGACATGCCGTCACGCCGCAGGTCGGAGTTCTTCTTGACGGCCGCGCGGGTCGCCTCGTCGATGACCTCCCCCAGCCGCTCGGTGAGTGTGGCCTGGTCGGGCTCCTCGAAGCGGATGCGGAGGAACTCCTGTCCCGACCACTCGCCGAGGCCCTCCGGGAGGCGGGAGAGCCGCTGGGCGGAGCGCAGGGTGGCCAGGGCCGACTCGACCAGGCCGCGCAGACGGTCCACGATCGAGTCGCGGTTGCGCTCGAGCTGCTCCAGTTCGTCCGTCAGGACCCGGAGCCGGGGCGCGAAGGCGTCCGCCCACTTCTGCGCGTGCTCGGGCAGCGCGGACGCGGGCAGTTCGCGGATCTGCTGCCGCGCCGGGGTGCGGACCTGCTCGTAGCGCGTGGAGTTGGCGTGCCGCACGAGGATGTCTCCGGCCTCGCGGACGGCGGCCTCGGCGGCGGACAGGTCGGCGGCGCAGCCGCGCAGGGAGCGGCGGGCCTCGGCGGCCGACTGGCGGGCCTCCTCCGGGCTGCCGGGGTAGGGCTCGGGCTCTTCGTGTTCCTCGTCCGTGGCGTGCTCGCGCAGCAGGTCGCGGAGCATGGCGGCGATCTCGTCGAAGCCGCCCGCCGCGTCCTCGGCGGCGCGGTGGGCGTCGAGGAGTTCGGTGTGCGCCTCCCGTGCCTGGTTCAGCGCCTCGGTGTGGGAGGCGAGTTCGCCCGTGGCGGTACGCAGCAGGGTCTGAGCGTGCTCGGCGTCGCGGGGCTGCGATTCCTCGGGGAGTTCGGTGTGGGCCTCGCCGTCCTCGGGCGCGTGCCGTTCGGCCTCGCCGCGCAGTCGCCCGAGCTGCTCGCTCGCGTTCGACATACGGGTCTCCAGGAGCTGCACCAGCTCCTCGGCCCGGGCGGCGGCGGCCTGGCGGCTGGGCCCGTCGGAGCCGTCGGGGGATTCGAGGAGCTGCTCCGCGCGCGTACGGACCTTGTTGCTCAGCCGGTCCAGCTCCGCACGGGCCGCGCTCTCGTCGCTCTCCGCGCGGGCCTGTTC
>NZ_JBHUQX010000542.1:0-5129 GCF_042674225.1 Streptomyces sp. NPDC056948 | reverse complement strand
CGACCAGCCCAGCACGAACCCGAGGGGCTGGTAGGCGAGGGGCATTTTCTTCTTCTTGGCCACGGGGATCTCCTTGGTCGCTCAGGGGTGGGTGGGAGTGGTCAGGGGGTGTGCGCGGCCGGGACCCGCTCCTCGGCGCGGACCGGCCCCGGCGGCGTGCCGTCGCCGAAGGGCCGGCCGCCCAGTTCCTCACGGTGGTGCGGGGCCTGCCAGCCGGACAGGTCCGGGCCCAGCGGCACGACGCGGGTCGGGTTGATGCCCGTGTGCACCTGGTAGTAGTGGCGCTTGATGTGGTCGAAGTCGACGGTGTCGCCGAACCCCGGCGTCTGGTAGAGGTCACGGACGTACGCCCACAGCACCTGGTTCTCCGTCAGCTTCCAGCGGTTGCACTTGAAGTGGCCGTGGTAGACCGCGTCGAAGCGGACCAGCGTGGTGAACAGCCGGATGTCCGCCTCGGTGATCGTGTCGCCGACGAGATACCGCTGCGCCTCAAGCCGCTTCGCGAGCAGCTCCAGCCGCCGGAACACGCCCGCGCAGGCGGTCTCGTACTCCTCCTGCCCGGTGGCGAACCCCGCCCGGTACACGCCGTTGTTGACGTCCTGGTAGACGTCCGCCATCACCTCGTCGATCTCGTCGCGCAGCGTGTCCGGGTACAGGTCGGGCGCGCCCTCCCGGTGCAGGGCCGTCCATTCGGTCGCGAGGTCGAGCGTGAGCTGCTGGTAGTCGTTGGTGACCAGCTTCCCGCTGGGCACGTCCACGATCGCCGGCACACTGACACCGCCGGGGTAGTCGCTCTCGCGCCGGTCGTAGGCCTCGCCGAGGTAGCGGATGCCGAGGACCGGGTCGCGGCCGTCCTCGTCCAGCGTGAAGCGCCAGCTGCGGTCGTCCTGGATCGGGTCGGCGACGGCCAGGGACAGCGCGTCCTCCAGGCCGAGCAGCCGCCGGGAGACCAGCGTGCGGCTCGCCCACGGGCAGGCGCGGCTGACGACCAGACGGTAGCGGCCTGCCTCCACCGGCCAGCCGTCCCGGCCGTCCGTCGTGATCCGGTCCGCGAAATGCGCCTTGGACCGTGTGAACGACCTCCTGCCGTAGGCGCTGTTGCCGTCGCCGTCGTCGCGGCTCATGCGGGTGACCTCCTTGCCGTACGTGTGGCCCGCTCGTCGTGCGCGGGCCCTGCCGGTCGTGCGTGTGCCCTGGTGAACGCGTTCCCCTTTTTCCGCCGACGGCACGGTGTGAGCACCGCCGAGCCGGGCAATCGGCGTAGGTGACTGAACAAGGATCTGATCGGAGGACACGCGTCACCGTGCTGGTGGCGCTCGCGGCCAACCTGGTGATCGCGGTCGCCAAGGCCGTCGGCGGTCTGCTGGCGGGGTCACCCGCCCTGCTGTCGGAGGCGGCCCACTCGGTGGCCGACAGCCTGAACGAGGTCTTCTTGCTGGCGGCTCTGCGCCGCAGCCGCCGCCCCGCCGACCGGCGTCATCCCTTCGGCTACGGCAAGGAGCGGTTCTTCTGGTCGCTCCTCGCGGCGGTCGGGATCTTCGTCATGGGCGGCTGCTTCTCGTTCTTCCAGGGCTTCGAGGCCCTCGCGAGCGGATCGGAGGAGAAACTCGGCGGCTATGTCGCCGGCCTGATCGTGCTCGGCATCGCCCTCCTCGCGGAGGGCGGCTCCTTGTTGCGCGCCCTGTACCAGGTGCGCGGGCAGGGCGGCATGCGCGCCGGGCTGCGCGACCCGGCCCTGCGGACGGTCGTCGCCGAGGACGGCACCGCGGTGCTGGGCGTCACGCTGGCCATGGCCGGCATGGCACTGCACATGGTCACCGGCCAGGTGGTGTGGGAGGCGTCCGCCTCACTCGCGATCGGCGCGCTGCTGGTCTACGTCGCCTTCCGGCTGGGCCGCGACGCGCGCGACCAGCTGATCGGCGAGGCGGCCGACCCGGAGGCGAGCGGGCGGATCCACGCGCTGCTGCGGGCACAGCCCGAGATCGACAGTGTGGAGGCACTGTTCACGATGAAGACGGGCCTCGACTCGGCCCTCGTGGCCGCCCGCGTCGACCTGGTGCCCGGCCTGGACAGCGAGCACGTCGAGGACGTCGCCGTCCGCATCAAGCGCTCCATCGCCCGGACGGTGCCCGAGGCGCAGCAGATCTTCCTCGACGTCACGGACCGCCGCGCCCGAGAGGCAGCAGAAAGCCCCGCCGCGACGGGGGAACGCGGCGGGGCCTGAACCACGCGTGCCCCGCCGCCGACGCTTCATGCACACCGGGCGAAACTTTTCTGCCGGTGGCTTCCGCCGGGGGCTCGGGCGGGCCGGCTCTGCGTCACCCGCCCTGTGCCGGCTCCAGCACGAACAACGGAATCTCCCGGTCCGTCTTCTTCTGGTAATCCGCGTACGCCGGGTACGCCGCGACGGCCCGGTCCCACCACTCGGACTTCTCCTCGCCCGTGACCTCACGGGCGGTCATGTCCTGCTTCCGAGGCCCGTCCTGGAGCTCCACGTGCGGGTCGGACTTGAGGTTGAAGTACCAGACCGGGTGCTTGGGAGACCCGCCGAGGGAGGCCACCGCGGCGTAACGCCCCTCGTGTTCCACCCGCATCACCGGTGTCTTGCGCAGCTTGCCGCTCTTGGCGCCCCGTGAGGTCAGGACGACGACCGGCATCTTGGAGCCCTGCAGCGTCGTCCCCTCCGTACCGCCGGAGCTCTCGTACAGTTCCACCTGCTTGCGCACCCACTGCGTCGTGCTGGGTTCGTACTCGCCTTCGAGAGGCATCGCGATCCGTCCCATCGTCGTGTCAGAGGCCGACTGGTAACTGATACCAGCCCTCAACACCGGTACACCCGGGAATCATCCTGGAGAAACCGCCATCCGGACGGCCAGCGCCGTCATCACTCCACTCGCCACCAGCGCCGTCGCCAGCCGGCCCCGGTGACCGGTCAGCGCCCGGCCCAGCAGGGCACCGCTCCCGGCGAGCAGCACCTGCCAGCTCGCGGAGGCGGCGAAGGCGGCCAGGACGAACACACCCTGCTCCACCGGCCCGGCCGGACCCGTGGCCCGGGAGCCGAGCACGAGCGCCGCGAAGTAGATCACGGTGGTGGGATTGAGCAGGGTGATGCCGAGCAGTGCGGCGTAGGCCCGGGCGGGACCCGGGGGAGCGGGGGCCGTCCGGGTGGCGAGCCGGTGGCCGCGGTACGCGCGCAGGGCGGTGACCGCGCCCCACACCGCCAGCCCGAGCAGCACCAGGACACAGACCCAGCGCAGCGGCCCGAGCACCGGCCGCAGCGCGGCGGCCAGGGCCGTGCCCCCGAGCGTGGCGGCGAGGGCGTACAGACCGTCGGCGGTGGCGACGCCGAGCGCGGCGCAGACACCGGTACGCAGGGACGTGCGGGCGGTGAGGGAGACGAGGTAGGTCCCGACCGCGCCCACGGGTACGGCGATGCCGTACCCGGCGAGCAGCCCCGCGACAAGCGCGGCCGTCATGATCGCGGCGGCGTCGGCCCTCCACGGCGGCCGGACCGCTGCTGTCGGCGCGCGGCAGGAGCGGCGACGGACAGCGGCAGCGACGGCGGAAGGACCTCGAGCGTAGGCATGGCTGGATCCTGGGGCCTTTTCCGCCGCATCGACAACCGGTTTTCGAATCGCCGCCATGACTTCCCAGGAGCCCCCGGCTCCCGGCAAGGGCCCTGTTCGCACGCCACAGCCCCCGACCCCGGCCTTCGAACGTGAAGACGGCATTCTCCGGCCATGTTTGCAGCCGCCACCGATCTGGCCGAACTTCGCGTCGCCTTATAGGTGCCCGGGGCATCTAATGATGATCGGCACGACGCACTACTCGTCTGCGAGGTCTTCATGACGGACACGACCGCACCCGTCGCCTTCCCTCAGAGCCGGACCTGCCCCTACCACCCGCCCGCCGCCTACGACTCGCTGCGCGCCGAGCGCCCCCTCACCCGCATCACCCTCTTCGACGGCAGCGAGGCCTGGCTGGTCAGCGGGCACGCGATCGCCCGCGCGCTGCTGGCCGACCCGCGCCTGTCGTCCAACCGCGACCGGCCCGGCTTCCCCTCCCCGACCAAGCGGTTCGCCGGGATCCGCAACCGCAGAACGGCCCTGCTGGGTGTCGACGACCCCGAGCACCGCACCCAGCGGCGCATGGTCGTCGGGGACTTCACCCTCAAGCGGGCCGTCGAACTCCGGCCACGCATCCAGCAGATCGTCGACGAACGGCTCGACGCGATGATGACCCAGGGCCCGCCCGTGGACCTGGTGACCGCCTTCGCGCTGCCTGTGCCGTCCATGGTGATCTGCGCCCTGCTCGGCGTCCCGTACTCCGACCACGACTTCTTCGAGACCCAGTCGCGACGACTGCTGCGCGGCCCGGAGACCGCCGACGTGCTGGACGCCCGCGACCGGCTGGAGGCGTACTTCGGCGAGTTGCTCGACCGCAAGCAGAAGCAGCGGGGCACCGGTCTGCTGGACGACCTGGTCCACCGGCAACTGGACGAGGGCGCACTCGACCGCGAGGGCCTGATCGCCATGGCTCTCATCCTGCTGATCGCGGGCCACGAGACGACCGCCAACATGATCTCGCTCGGCACCTTCACCCTGCTCCAGCACCCCGAGCGGCTCGCCGAACTGCGCGCGGACCCGCGGCTGCTGCCGACCGCGGTCGAGGAGCTGATGCGGATGCTGTCGATCGCGGACGGCATGCTGCGCCTGGCCGTCGAGGACATCGAGGTGGCCGGGACGACGATCCGCAAGGGTGACGGCGTGGTCTTCGCGACCTCCGTCATCAACCGCGACGAGACGGTCTACCCCGAGCCGGACACGCTCGACTGGAACCGCCCGGCCCGTCACCATGTCGCGTTCGGCTTCGGCATCCACCAGTGCCTCGGCCAGAACCTCGCCCGCGTCGAACTGGAGATCGCCCTGCACACCCTCTTCGCCCGGCTGCCCGACCTGCGCCTCGCCGCCCCGGCCGACGAGATCCCCTTCAAGCCGGGCGACACGATCCAGGGGATGCTGGAACTCCCCGTGACCTGGTAAGAGGCTTCCGTACATGCACATCGACATCGACATCGACACGGACGTCTGCATCGGCGCCGGCCAGTGCGCCCTGACCGCCCCGGAGGC
>NZ_JBHUQX010000541.1:0-5143 GCF_042674225.1 Streptomyces sp. NPDC056948 | reverse complement strand
AGTAGAGGCCGAGCGGCTCCAGGTGGACCGTGACGACGGGCACGATGTCGGTGCCGTTCTTCTTGTTGAAGTCGTCGAGGTACGGCTGGTTCTGGAAGTAGTTGGCGCCCACGGAGCCGTCCTGCGTCGCCGTGTTCGGCGTGACGTAGTCGGTGAACTCCTTGACCTGCAGGTCGAGGCCCTCCTTCTTCGCCAGGTTGTCCTTGACGTAGGTGAGGATCTCGGCGTGCGGGGTGGGGCTGGCGGCGACGATCAGCGGTCCGTCGGAGCCGGAGTCGCCCGCGCCGCAGGCGCTGAGCCCGAGGGTGAGGGCTCCGGCGGCGAGAACGGCGGTGGTGATCTTGGCGGTGTTACGCACGAAAAGTGCCTTTCCTTATAAGCCTTGAAGGTGGTGCGACCCCGTCGTGGGTGAACGGGGAGTCTCAGGAGGCGGCCTTCAGCAGCCTGAGCTTCGGGGCGGGGCCGGAGTGGGCGCCGCGGCGGTGCAGGGAGCGGGCCGCATAGTCACCGGCGAACTGGATGACCGAGATGACGACGGCGAGGATCGCGACGGTGATCCACATCAGCTGGGTCTCGAAGCGCTGGTAGCCGTAGCGGATGGCGATGTCCCCGAGACCGCCGGCGCCGACCGTGCCCGCCATGGCCGAGTAGCCGATGAGGGCGACGATCGTGGTGGTGGTGCTGGAGATCAGCGACGGCAGGGACTCCGGTACGAGGACCTTGCGGACGATGGTCCAGGTGTTGCCGCCCATGGACTGCACGGCTTCGACGAGCCCGTGGTCCACTTCGCGGACAGCCGTCTCGACCAGGCGCGCGAAGAACGGGATGGCGCCGACCGCGAGCGGCACGATGGCCGCCTCGACGCCGATGGTCGTCCCGGTGATGGAGCGGGTGAAGCCCATCAGCGCGACCATCAGGATGATGAACGGCAGGGAGCGGGCGATGTTCACGATCTGCCCGATGACCTTGTTGGCGGCGAGGTTCTGGAGCAGGCCGCCGCGGTCGGTCAGGACCAGCAGGATCCCGAGCGGCAGTCCGCCGGCCACGGCGATGAGCGTGGACCAGCCGACCATGTAGAGCGTGTCCCAACACGCCTGTTCCAGCAGAGGCTGCATCTCGGACCAGGTCACTTGACACCCTCCTTCACCAGTTCGGACTCGTGGCCCAGGACGTCGATCTGCAGGCCCTGCTCGCGCAGGAACCCGATCGGTACGACGTTGTCCTCGTAATGGCCGGGCAGTTCGATGCGCATCCGGCCGACCTGGAGGCCGCCGACGGTGTCGATGGCGGCGCCGAGGATCGATATGTCGATGTTGTAGGTGCGGGCGAGCTGCGAGATGACGGGCTGGGTCGCGCTCTCGCCCTGGAAGGTGACGTCGACGACGGTGCGGTCGTCGCCGGAGGCCTCGCCGCCGACCGGGAACAGCGCGGAGGCCAGTTCGGAGCCGGGGGTCGCGAGCAGTTCGCTGACCGTGCCCGACTCGATGACGCGGCCGTTCTCCATGAGCGCGGCGGAGTCGCAGACCGACTTCACGACGTCCATCTCGTGCGTGATGAGCAGGACGGTCAGGCCGAGCTGCCGGTTCAGGTCGCGCAGCAGCGCCAGGATGGAGCGGGTGGTCTCCGGGTCGAGGGCGCTGGTGGCCTCGTCGGACAGCAGCACCTTGGGGTCGCCGGCGAGGGCGCGGGCGATGCCGACGCGCTGCTTCTGGCCGCCGGAGAGCTGCGCGGGGTAGGCGCCCGCCTTGTCGGCGAGGCCGACCAGGTCGAGCAGCTCCAGCGCCTTGCGGGAGCGTTCCTTGCCGGACTTGCCGAGGATCTCCAGCGGCAGTTCGACGTTGTCCTGGACGGTCCGGGAGGACAGCAGGTTGAAGTGCTGGAAGACCATGCCGATCCGGCTGCGTGCCTCCCGCAGTTCCTTTCCGGCGCGCGGGCCGCGGCCGGCCAGGGCGGTGAGGTCCTGTCCGGCGACGGTCACGGTGCCGGAGGTGGGGCGTTCCAGCAGGTTGACGCAGCGGATGAGCGAGGACTTGCCGGCGCCGGACTGGCCGATGACGCCGTACACCTCGCCTTCGCGGACGTGCAGGTCGACGCCGTCCAGGGCGGTGACCTCGCGGCCGCGTGAACGGTAGACCTTGGTCAGGTCCGTTGTGGTGATCACGTGGGTTTCCGTCACTGTCGAGTGCGCGGGCGTGGGTGTGCCCGGGCACAGATGCGTTCGTTCAGGGACGCGACACGGTTCTCGCTGGGGCGGGGAACCGGGGAGAACATGCGCGCGGGGCGGCTCGGCTTCTCGCACGGCTCAGGGCGTGCGGACCTGCCGCTGTCTCGCTTCGGGGCGCGAGCTCAGGGGGTGGTGCGGGGGCCCTCTAGAAGGCGCACATTCGACACATACAACGAGCACCGGGCGTCATGGTCGCCTCGGTCGCGGGGATGCGGTCGCTCGTCGTGGTCATGTCGCCAGTAAAACACGCGTACGGTCCTGACAGTCACGCCGCTGTCCGGATGCTGGACAGCGGTGAACAGGGGCGGGAACGCGTCAGCCGCGGAGGGAGATTTCCACCCCCTGCTCGGTGACCAGTGCGGACAGGGCCGACAGGTTCTCGACGACCAGGTCGGCATCGAGCTCGTGGGCCTGGTGGGTTGTGGTCAACGCCACGGTGGTCATGCCGGCGGCGCGGCCGGCCGTCAGACCCGCGGGGGCGTCCTCGAAGACGACGCAGTGGGCCGGGTCGACGCCGAGGGTGCGGGCGGCGAGCAGGTAGGGCTCCGGGTCGGGCTTGCCGCGGGTGATGTCGTCGGCGGCGACGAGCGTCTTGGGGAGGATGCCGACGGCGTCGAGCCGCGCCTCGGCCAGCCGCCGGGTGGCGGAGGTGACGACGGCCCAGCGCTCGGCGGGCAGGGAGTCGAGGAACGCGCGCGTCCCGGGCAGGAGGTGCACACCGCCGTTGGGTACGTCCTGCACCTCCAGGTCCTCGATCCGCGCGACGGCCTGCGGCACGATCTCGGCGGGCAGCAGGTCGGCGGCTATCTCGACGGCCGGCCGGCCGTGCAGCTCGACCCGCGCGAAGTCCTCGGCCGTGATCCCGTACTCCGCGGCCCACCGCGTCCAGCAGCGGTCCACCGAGTCGAGGGAGGAGACCAGGGTTCCGTCGTTGTCGAACAGCAGGGCCTGCGCGTGGATCTTCATGGCCTCGACCCTACGGTGCGGGCCAGGGCCGGAAGCATCGGGCCTTTTCGGCCGTAATAAGGTCGCAGCATGCTTGCTGCTCTGACGCTGGTGACCGGCGTCGCCGCGCTGCTGCTCGCCGCTTGGTGCGGCTGGGCGGCCTACCGTGACCAGCCGACGAAGGACTGGCACTTCATCGGGATGGCCGTGGTCACCCTGCTGTCGCTGGTCCAGCTCGTGGTGGGGTTCGTGCTGCTGGCGCAGGGCGAGAAGCCGGAGCAGGGCACGACGATCTTCGTGGCGTATCTGCTGGGGGCGTTCGCGTGTGTCCCGGCGGCGGGGTTCATGTCGCTGGCCGAGCGCACCCGGTGGGGCTCGGTGACGGTTGCCGCCGGCGGTGTGGTGCTGGCGGTGCTGGAGGTGCGGCTCTATGACATCTGGGGAGGCTGAGGTGAGCCGGCAGCGGCTGATCAGCGGGCCGGGCACGCTGCTGGTGTGGCTGTACGGCGTGATGGTCGTCGGGGCGGTGTCGCGGTCGGCGTATCAGATCGCGACGGAGTTCGACCGGGCGCCGCTCGCGTATGCGCTGTCGGCGGTGGCGGGGCTGGTGTACGGGTTCATCACGTACTCGTTGGTGCGGGGTGGGGAGACTGCCCGGCGGGCGGCGCTGGTGTGTTGTGTCGCGGAGTTGGTGGGTGTGCTGACGGTGGGGACCTGGACGTTGGTCGAGCCGTCTGCGTTTCCCGACGCGACCGTGTGGTCGGACTTCGGGATGGGGTACGTGTTCATTCCCGTGCTCCTGCCGCTGACCGCCATCTACTGGCTGCGGAAGGGTGCGCCTCGGGAGGATGCCGCCTGAGGTTCGTCAGGCGGCCGCGGGCCCCAGGTGGTTGCTCGCGCAGTTCCCCGCGCCCCTGAAGGGCGAAGATCAAGCCGTCGCTGCGTACGTACCCGCCGGCTTCTCCAGGACGATCATGGGGATGCCGTCGGCGCCCTGGGACGTGCCCACCGTTTCGTAGCCCACCTTGCGGTAGAGGCGGAGGTTGCCCTCGTTGCGGTGGCCGGTGTGGAGGCGGAAGCGCTTGGCGCCGTGGTGGTCGGCGAGGGCGGATTCGGCCGCGCGGAGGAGGCGGGCTCCGATGCCGTGGCCCTGGAGGCGCGGGTGGACGCAGAGCTTGCCGATCGCGGCGGCGCCGTCCTCGGTGACCGAGCCGCGGACCGAACCGACGACCTCGTCGCCGAGCCGGGCCACGAAGACGCAGTCCCGGGTGACCTCCTCGCGGACCGAGTCGAGGGTTTGGACGAGCGGGTCGATGCGGTAATTCCCGTACAGCGCCGCTTCCCGCTGGAAGCACAGGTACTGCAGCCTGAAGATCTGCTCCGCGTCCTGCCCGGTCGCCGCAGAGATGGTCACGCTCATGCCCATGTGCGCACGCCTCCCGCTCATCTGATCACCTGTCGTTCCTCACTCCTATCCCCGTCCTCAGCGGGCCGCAACCTCCGGCGCGAGCAATCTGCGCAGACATCCCAGGCATCTGGAACGTTCCGGGCCAAGACTCCCCTGTGACATACCCAACTCCCCTGCGATTTCCCGGTATGTCAGGTCCTGCGGGGAGAGCAGGGCCTCCATCAGCCGGGGGCAGCGGCCCGGGAGACGGCGCACGGCCGCGCGCAGGGCACGGCCGCGGGCCGCGGCGAGGGCGAGCTGTTCGGGGTCGCACTCGCCGTCGTCGACCGGTTCGCCGGCGTACGGCCGTTCGAGGCGGCTCGTACGGCGGGTGCGGCGGGCCTCCGAACGGACGGCACGGCGGAGCCATCCCTGAGGGTCGAGCGGCGGGTCGTCGGCGTCGAGACGCTCCAGCAGGCGGAGCCAGACCGCCTGCTCCAGGTCACCCGGCTCGGTTCCCGCGGCATATGCCTCCGCGGATGCCTCGGCGGTGAGCAGCGGGCTCAGGGTGGTGACCAGGTCGGGTG
>NZ_JBHUQX010000540.1:0-5213 GCF_042674225.1 Streptomyces sp. NPDC056948 | reverse complement strand
GCGCTGTCCTGCGCCTCCGACTTCAGCCGCTCGGCCTCGTTCGAAGCCTCCGAGCGCAGGCGTACGGCGACGGCCTCGCCCTCGGCGCGCGACGCGGACGCGTCGGAAGCGGCCTCGTCGCGCAGCCGCTCGGCCTCCGTCTCGGCCTGCTGCCGGAGCGTACGGATCCGCTCGGCGGCCTCGTCGCGCAGCCGCTCGTTCTCCTCGGCGGCCTCGCGGCGGATCCGCGCGGCCTCCTCACGGGCGTCCGACAGCGCCTGCTCGGCTGCCGTCAGCCGCTCCTCGGCCTCCGTCTGGAGCCGCGTCAGCTCTTCGGCGGCCTCCGCGCGGCGGGCCTCTATGGCGCGCTCGGTCTCCTCGTGCAGCTCCACCGCCGCGCGCTCGGCGTCCGCCTTGAGGCCCTCGGCCTGCTCGACGACCTCCTCGCGGTGCCGCTCGGCCTCCTGCCGGGTGCGCTGAAGGGTCTCCTCGGCCTGCCGGCGAAGGGTCGTCGCCCGCTCGATGGCCTCGGTGCGGACCTTCTCGCTGTCCCCCTGGGCGTTCGTGCGCAGCTCGTCCGCGTCCGCCTTGGCCTTGGCGAGCAGCTCCTCGGCGGACCTCGCCGCCTCCTCGATCTGCGCCACGGCCTCCTTGCGGGCCTCGGCGCGGATCTTCTCGCCCTCTTCGACGGCGTCCGCCCGGAGCTGCTCGGCGTCGCCGCGCAGCCGGCGGGCCTCCTCCTGCAGCTCGACCGTCTTGGCGCGGTACTCCTTGGTGTCGTCCTTCGCCGTGCCCTTGAGCTCCTCGGCGATGTCGTGCGCCTCGGCACGCAGCCGGTCCGCCTCGGCCTCGGCCTCCGTGCGGATCCGCTCGGCCTCCTCGGCCGCGGCCTTGGTGGTCTTCTTGGCGTCCTCGGACGCCTTGTCGAGGACCTCCTCGGCGGTCCTGGCCGCCTTGGAAAGCTGGGTCGCGGTCTCCTCGGCGGTGGACGTACGGGCGTTCTCGGAGGCCTCCGCGACGATCTTCTCGGCCTCGGCGCGGGCGTCGGCGACGAGCTGCTCGGCCTCGGACTTGGTGTTCTCGGCCTCCTTCGTGGCCTCCTCGACCAGCCGGGCGACCTGCTCCTTGGCGGTGCGTGTACGCGTCTCGTTCGCGGACTCGGCACTCGACAGGGCCTTGGCGGCGGCCTCCTTGGCCTCCGTGACCAGCTTCTCCGACTCGGTCTGCGCCTTGCGCAGCGCCTCCTCGGCCTCGGCCATCCGCTGCTCGGCGGCCTTGCTCAGCTCCGTGGCCTCGCGGCGCGTGGACTCCGACTCGGTGGCGGTGGACGTCCGCAGCTGCTCGGCGTGGTCCGTGGCCTCCTGCGCCTGCGTGGAGGCGGCGTTCAGGAGGCGCTCCGCGTCCGTGCGGGCGCGGCGCAGGATCTGCTCGGCCTCGGCCCGGGCCTCCTCGGCCGAGTTCGTCAGCCGCTGCCGGGCCTCGGTCGCCAGCCGCTCGGCCTCCGCGCGGGCCGTGGCCATGGCCTGCTCGGCCTCGGCCCTGGACTCCTCCATCAGGCGCCGGGCCTGCTGCTCGGTGCGGGCCCGAAGCTGCTCGGCCCAGGCCACGTTCTCGTTGACGTGCGACTCGACCGTCTGGCGGCGCTCGGACAGCTCCTGGTCGAGCTGCTGGCGGCGGGTCACCGCCTCTTGGTGCAGCTCCGACTGGAGCCGGGCCGCCTGCTCGGCGTGTTCCTGGAGGATCCGCTGGGTCTGTGCCCGGGCCTCGCTCAGCTCGCGGTCGGCGTCCGTCCGGATCTGGTCGGCCTGCATCTGAGCGTTGCGCAGCAACTGCTCGGCCTGCCAGCCGATGTCGCCCCCCTCGAAGGAGGGCCGGGACATGATGGTGCGCCGTGCCTCGTGCAGCTTGGCACGCAGCACCTCGACCTGGTAGCCGAGGTCCTCGGCGTGCTGGATCGCCTTTTCCCGCTCGGTCTTCAGCCGCTTCATCTCGGCTTCGAACCGAGAGAGGTGGTCGACGTCAGCCGCCGGCTCTCGCTCCTGGCTCTCGTAGCCCCGCACTGCGCGGTCCCATCCGTCCCCTGGTCGCAACTCTCTCCAAACGAGCTCCGTCCATCCGCCGAACGGGGCCCCCGGGGAATGGTGTCAGATCATCGGCGGAGCAGAGGCTGCTGCCCCGACGCTCGTCCCCCGAAACCCGGACCCCGGAATGCGGTCGCCGCAGATTGAAGCGGTGACCGCACCCAACCCTACCGGCCCTTATGTACGAGGGTCAGTGCTCAGGTGACTCAACAGGCGCCGAAGTGACCAGTTCTGTCAGTACGCCATGACAGTCCTTGGGGTGCAGGAAGGTGATCCGTGACCCCATGGAACCGCGTCGCGGCTCTTCGTACAGTACGCGTACGCCCTTGTCGCGGATCCCGGCCGACTCTCCGTCCACATCTGCCGTACCGAAAGCGATGTGGTGGACCCCCTCGCCGTTCTTGTCGAGCCACTTCGCGACGGTGGAGTCCGGGCGGGTGGGTTCGAGAAGCTGCAGGTACGAGGCGCCGCCGTCGGACGTATCGTTGATCTTGAGCATGGCCTCGCGCACGCCCTGCTCCTCGTTGACCTCGGAGTGGAACACCTCGAAGCCGTAGGTGGCACGGTAGAACTCGACGGTCTTGTCGAGGTCGAAACAGGCGATTCCGATGTGGTCGATTCGCGTCAGCATGGATTCAGTGCAGCGCCCCGGAGGTGGTTACGCAACGTGCGCGCGATCACACCGACAGCCCGATGACGGGGTGGAGTACCGGTCAGTACATTCGAAGTAAACCCTCGTTCACTCCTCGGCTGTGCAGCCGGTAAGGGGATCGCAGCTCATGTCTTCTGGAACTCCTGGAACTTCTGGGACCAACGGCTCGACGTCCGTGATCGTGGCGGGTGCCCGTACTCCGATGGGGCGGTTGCTCGGGTCACTGAAATCCTTCTCCGGAGCCGACCTCGGCGGCTTCGCGATCAAGGCCGCCCTCGACCGTGCGGGGATCGGCGGCGACCAGGTGCAGTACGTGATCATGGGGCAGGTGCTCCAGGCCGGGGCGGGGCAGATCCCGGCGCGCCAGGCCGCGGTCAAGGCGGGCATCCCGATGAACGTGCCCGCGCTGACGATCAACAAGGTGTGTCTCTCGGGCCTGGACGCGATCGCGCTGGCCGACCAGCTCATCCGCGCGGGTGAGTTCGACGTGGTCGTCGCCGGCGGTCAGGAGTCCATGACCAACGCCCCGCACCTGCTGCCCAAGTCCCGTGAGGGCTTCAAGTACGGCGCCGTCGAGATGATCGACGCCATGGCGTACGACGGTCTGACCGACTCCTTCGAGAACGTCGCCATGGGCGAGTCGACGGAGAAGCACAACACCCGGCTGGGCATCGGCCGGCCCGAGCAGGACGAGATCGCCGCGCAGTCGCACCAACGGGCCGCCGCCGCGCAGAAGAACGGCCTGTTCGACGCCGAGATCACGCCCGTCGAGATCCCGCAGCGCAAGGGTGACCCGGTGCTGTTCAGCAAGGACGAGGGCATCCGGGGCGACACGACGGCCGAGTCGCTCGGGAAGCTCCGTCCGGCGTTCGCCAAGGACGGCACGATCACCGCCGGTTCCGCGTCCCAGATCTCCGACGGTGCGGCGGCCGTCGTGGTGATGAGCAAGGCCAAGGCCCAGGAGCTCGGCCTGGAGTGGATCGCCGAGATCGGGGCGCACGGGAACGTGGCCGGGCCGGACAACTCGCTGCAGTCCCAGCCGTCCAACGCGATCCTGCACGCGCTGAAGAAGGAAGGCCTGGAGGTCTCGGACCTCGATCTCGTCGAGATCAACGAGGCGTTCGCGGCGGTGGCCGTGCAGTCGATGAAGGATCTTGGGGTGTCCACCGAAAAGGTGAATGTCAACGGCGGTGCCATCGCCCTGGGTCACCCGATCGGGATGTCCGGTGCGCGTCTCGTGCTGCACCTCGCGCTGGAGCTGAAGCGGCGGGGCGGTGGCGTGGGCGCGGCGGCGCTGTGCGGTGGCGGTGGTCAGGGTGACGCGCTGATCGTGCGGGTACCGAAGGGCTGAGCGGCGGGGTTTCGGCCCCGCCTTCGGTCTTCGCCTTGGGCCTCTGCCGAGCCCTCGCTTTCGGTGCTCGCCTTCATGAACGGAGCTGTGATGCAGGACGTCTCCACGCTGGTCGCCCAGGCCAGGGAGGGCCGGCCGCGGGCCGTGGCCCGGTTGATCTCCCTGGTGGAGGGGGCGTCCCCGCAGCTCCGGGAGGTCATGGCGGCGCTGGCGCCGCTGACGGGCGGGGCGTACGTGGTCGGGTTGACCGGGTCGCCCGGGGTCGGCAAGTCCACGTCCACGTCGGCGCTGGTGACGGCGTATCGCAAGCAGGGGAAGCGGGTCGGCGTGCTCGCCGTCGACCCGTCGTCCCCGTTCTCGGGCGGGGCGCTGCTGGGGGACCGGGTGCGGATGTCCGAGCACGCGTCGGATCCTGGGGTGTACATCCGTTCGATGGCGACGCGGGGGCATCTGGGCGGGCTCGCGTGGGCCGCGCCCCAGGCGATCCGGGTGCTGGACGCGGCGGGCTGTGACGTGATTCTCGTCGAGACGGTGGGGGTCGGGCAGTCCGAGGTGGAGATCGCCTCGCAGGCGGACACGTCCGTGGTGCTGCTGGCCCCTGGGATGGGGGACGGGATCCAGGCGGCCAAGGCCGGGATCCTGGAGATCGGTGACGTGTACGTCGTGAACAAGGCCGACCGGGACGGGGCCGATGCGACGGCTCGCGAGCTGAACCACATGCTGGGGCTCGGGGAGTCCCGGGGGCCGGGTGACTGGCGTCCGCCGATCGTGAAGACGGTCGCCGCGCGGGGGGAGGGGACGGACGAGGTCGTCGAGGCCCTGGAGAAGCACCGGGCCTGGATGGAGGAGCGGGGGGTTCTCGCGGAGCGGCGGGCGGCCCGGGCGGCGCGGGAGGTCGAGACGATCGCGGTGACGGCGCTGCGGGAGCGGATCGGGGATCTGCACGGCGATCGGCGGCTGGGGGCGTTGGCCGAGCGGATCGTGGCCGGGGAGCTGGATCCTTATCGGGCGGCTGATGAGCTGGTGGCGGGGTTGACGGAGGGCTGAGCGGGTGGGGTGGGGGTGCGCGTCTGCGCCTGCGCGGTGGTGGTGGGTCGGGGCCGTGTCGGGGGGTGTCCGTCCTCGGAACGGCGCGATGGGGTCGGACGCC
>NZ_JBHUQX010000539.1:0-5252 GCF_042674225.1 Streptomyces sp. NPDC056948 | reverse complement strand
CCCGTACGGGACGCGGCCGCCGGCGGGCGGGTGGTGCTCGGGGGTGCTTCGGTGACGGCCATGGCTCCGGTGCTTCTGCTTCGTCCGAGCGGCTGTTTCGCCGGCTGCTACTTCGTCAGCTCGCCGACGAGGGCGTCGATGTACGCCTCCATCGACTGAGGACCGCCGAACATCCAGATGCCGTCGGGCAGCCGGTGCACCTTGTCGGCCTTGACGAACGGCAGGGACGTCCACACGGCGTTCTTCTTCAGCTGGCCGGAGAACGGGTTGCTGGACTTGTCGTCGTCGTTGCCTATGTAGGCGAACTGCACGTCCTTCGGCAGGGTGGTGAGGCCCTCGACGTCGGTGGTGCCGAGGCCGTAGGCCGGGTCGCCCTTGACCTTCCAGGCGTTCTTCAGGCCGAGCCGCTTGTTGACCGACCCGATGAGGGAGCCGTCGGTGTACGGGCGCAGGGAGACCTGGTTGGAGGTGACGTAGCCGTCGGCGAAGGCGATGTCGGCGCCGTCGAGCTCGGCATCGGCGAGGGCCTTCTTGCCCTCGGCGACCTTGGCCTCGAAGTCCGTCCGGGCGGTCTTCGCCTTGTCGGTGGTGCCGGTGGCCTTGGCGATGAGGTCGAGGTTGGTGAACATCTGCCCGATCTGGTCGGACGCGTCGGCGGACTTGATCTCCAGCACGGGGGCGATCTTCCGAAGCTGCTTCACGGCCGCGTCCGGCAGGTCGGAGCTGGCCACGATGAGGTCGGGGGAGAGCGAGGCGACGGTGTCCATGCTGGGCTCGCCGCGGGTGCCGATGTCCTTCGGCTCGTTCTTCAGCGGGACGGCGGTGTCCCAGGTCTTGTAGCCCTTGACGTCGGCGACTCCGACGGGGTCGACGCCGAGGGTGATGAGACTCTCGACCTCGTTCCACTCGGTTGCGACGACCTTCTTGGCCGGGCCGTCGAGCTCGACCTTCGCGCCGGTGGCGTCGGTGAGGGTGATGGCCTCGGAGGTCTTCTTCGAGCTGTCCGCGGCGGGCTCGGTGGTGCCGCAGGCGGTGAGGGTGAGCGCCGCGGCCGTGGTGGTGGCAGCGGTGAGCAGGAGACGTCTCATGAGGTGGTGCCGAGCCTTTCGCTTCGGGTGGTGCGGGTGTGGTGCCGGCCGATCGGACGGGTCCGCAGTCGGCCGGTGTGGGGGTCTGTGTCGACGTCGATCCGGATGCCGTAGACGGCGGTCAGCCGCTGCGGGGTCAGGACCTCCTCGGGCGGGCCCTCGGCGACGATCCGGCCCGCTTCGAGCAGCGTGATCCGGTCGGCGATGGCCGCCGCCTGGTCGAGGTCGTGCAGCACGACCCCGACGGCGATCCCGTGGTCGTCCGCCAGATCGCGGACGAGGTCGAGGAGTTCGATCTGGTAGCGCAGGTCGAGATAGGTCGTCGGCTCGTCCAGCAGCAGCACACCGGTCTCCTGGGCGAGGCAGCTCGCGAGCCAGACCCGCTGCAACTGCCCGCCGGAGAGGTGGTCGGCGCCGCGCTCGGCGAGGTCCGTGACCCCGGTCAGCGCCAGCGCCCGCTCGACCGCGGCCGACGCGTCCGGGTCCGGGCGGCCGAAGCGGCCCCGGTAGGGGTAGCGGCCGAACTCGACGAGGTCCCGCACGGTCAGCCCGCTGGGCGTGGGCCGGCCCTGGGTCAGCAGGGCCACGTACCGCGCGAACTCCCGGGCGGTCAGGGCGAGGCCGTCGGTGCCGGCGTCGATCCTGAGCGCGGCCTCGCGGGCCCGCTGCAGCCGGGCGATCGTCCGCAGCAGCGTCGACTTCCCGCTGCCGTTGGGGCCGACCAGGACGGTCACCTCACCGGGCCGGAGCGTGATCGCCGCGTCGTGCACGACATCCACGCCGTCGTACGACACGGTCACACCCGTGGCCGAAAGTCGATGCCCGCGCAGACGCTGTCCGCCGGCCGCTTCTTCACCAGATCTCACGCGGCGAAGGTTAGCCTAACCTTAGTAAATGCCGGGAGGGGGGTGTCGGAACCGTGATCTCAGCCCGTCTGCCACGAGGCCGGATTCCATACCCCCGAGCGGCGCAGCGACTGCGGGCAGTGCAGATAGATCTCGTCGATGTCGAGCACGAGGGCGAGGGCGGGGCGCTTGCCGTCCTGCGTCGTCATGGCGTCGAAGAACGGGGCGTCGGTGAGGATCCGGGCCCGGCCGTTGACCCGCAGGACCTCCTTGCCGCCGGGTATCAGATACAGCAGCCCGGCGTGCGGGTTGTCGAGGATGTTGTGGAAGCTGTCGCCGCGCCGGTTCCCCGGCCGGTCGGGCAGCGCGAGCGTGCCGGAGTCCACGACGTGTGTGAAACCGGTGGCGTCCCCGCGCGGGGAGACGTCGCAGTTACCCCGTGTGTCGGAGGTGGCCAGCAGGCAGAAGGGGGAGCGCGCGAGGATGTCCCGGTCCTGGTCGGTGAGCCGGTCGTGGACCTTCTCGATCACCACGGGCCAGGGCTCGCCCAGCAGTTCACGCAACTCGGCGCGTGATCCCAGCTCGACCCAGCCCTCCTCGCGCGCGGCGACGGTGTCGGTCGTGTGCGGCAAGGCGGGCTCCCGGGGGTGTGCGCGTCCGTCGATCTGTCCGCACACCCTATCGAAAGTGAGGCAAGCCTAGCCTTACCTGGAATTCCGGGGCGGGCAGAACTCGGCCGAGACGACGTTCTTGCCACCCCCGACCCAGTCCCCGTTGAAGTTCAGGGTGATCATGTGGCGGCCGTCCCTGGAGCCGAAGGACTGGGTCGAGGAGCCGTGGATCCCGCCCGAGTGGCCCCAGACCGGGACCCCGCAGCTCGTCTCGTACTCGATGAGGCCCAGGCCATAGCGCTGGCCCGGCAGATTGCCCTCCGTCGAGACCGTCCTCGTCATCTGCCGGAGCTGGGCGGGGCGCAGCAGCCTGCCGCCGAACAGTGCGCTGAAGAAGCGGTTGAGGTCGGCGGAGTTGCTGATCATCTCGCCCGCCGCCCAGGCCCAGGACGGGTTGAGCTCGGTCACGTCGTAGGTCTTGCCCGGGTCCTCGGTGAAGGTGGAGTAGTGCCGGGTGGGCGCGGGCACGTGCGGGTCGGTTCCGGGGAAGCGCGTGGCGCGCATCCCCAGCGGCCCGGTGACACGCCGTTCGATCTCCGCGGCGTAGGGCCGGCCGGTCAGCTTCTCGACGATCAGCCCGAGCAGCAGGTAGTTGGTGTTGGAGTACTTCCAGGAGGTGCCGGGCTCGAACTGGGGAGGGTTCTCCAGGGCGAGGGCGATGACCTGCTGCGGAGTCCAGTCGTCGTAGCGGGACTCCAGGAAGTCGATGCCGAGCACCTTCTTCGCGAACGTGGCGTCGTCGGTGAAGTTGAAGATGCCGCTGGTGTGGTTCATGAGCTGACGCACCGTGATCTTCGTACCGTCGTGGCCGTTCCCCCGCACCAGCCCGGGCAGGTAGTGGTCGACCGTGGCGTCGAGGTCGGCCCGTCCCTCCGCCTGGAGCTGGAGCATGACGGTGGCCACCAGGGTCTTGGTGACGCTTCCCGCGCGGAACCGGTCGCCGTGGCCGCGAGGCTGCCGCGTGGTGAGGTCGGCGACGCCCGAGGTGCCCTTCCACACCCCACGGGTGTCGCGCACCTCCGCCACGACTCCCGGTACTCCCGCGCCGACGGCGGCGTCCATGGCGGCCTGGGTGGCGCCGTGCCCGGACCCTCGCGTCTCCGTCGCGGCCGCGGGCGTGGCCAGCAGGGCCGTACTCGTCGCCGCGATCGCCGTCAGGCAGACCAGCGTCGTCCGTATCGGGCGTGTCGACATGTGCACCGACCTCTCTCGGCTCGTGGGAAGGGCATCGTTCCGACCGGCCCTAACAGACCCCCCATGCGCCGCTAACAGCGATGTGTGACGCTCTTCGCGCAGGGGGCCGATGCCGAACAGGGGGGAGTGCTGGTGAAGTTCGCGGTACTGGGAGCACTGACGACGGCCGACGACGACGGCGTGGCCTTCGCCGTCCGGGGAGCGAAGCCCCGTGCGCTGCTCGCCGTCCTGCTGCTGGAGCCGAACCGCACCGTGCCGCCGGACAGGGTGACGGCGGCGCTGTGGGGCGAGGATCCGCCGCCGACCGCCGCCGCCTCGCTGCACAACCACGTCGCCCGGCTGCGCCGCGACCTCCGCGACACCGGCGGCACCCGGCTGCGCACCATGCCCCACGGTCTTGAACTACGGGTAGATTCGGACGAGTTGGACCGCGACGCGTTCGAGGAGCGGGTGCGCCGGGCGGTGGAGGCCCGCAACCGGGAGGACTGTGAGGCGGCGGAGCGCGCGGCGGGCGCCGCGCTCGCCCTGTGGCGCGGCACCCCCTTCGCGGACGTACCCGCTCTCGCCGGGCACCCCGTCGTCACGTTTCTCCAGGAACAGCGGCTCCAGGCGCTGGAATGCCGCTTCGAGTCCCTGCTGCGCCTCGGCCGTCCCGACGGGCTCGCAGCCGAACTGGGCCTCCTCGTCGAGGAGCATCCGTTCCGGGAGGCGCTGCACCGCCAGCTCATCCTCGTCCTCGGCCGTACCGGCCGCCGGGCCGAGGCGCTGGCCCGCTTCCGGTCCCTGCGCCGGACCCTGGTCGAGGAACTCGGGGTCGAGCCGGGCCCGGCCCTCCAGGACGCCCACCGGGAAGTGCTCCGCGGCGCGAGCCTCCGGCACCGCGAACCGCCCGCTCCCGCCGCCCCGTTCACCGCCGCCGAGTCCGAACCTCCGGCCGTGCCCCGGCGGACGCCCCCGCGGCCGGAGCAACTCCCCGCACCGCCCCACGGGTTCGTCGGCCGCGCCGAGCACATCGCCGAGCTCCGTGCCGCGCTGGAGTCGGATCGCGTCAGCACCGCGTGCGCGGTGATCAGCGGCATGCCCGGCGTCGGCAAGACAGGCCTCGCCCTGCACCTCGCGGAACAGCTCAGGCCCGCTTTCCCGGACGGCCGCCTCTACCTCGACCTGCACGGCGCCACCCCCGGCATCGCCCCCCTCACCCCCGCCGACGCCCTCGCCGCCCTCCTGCACGGCCTGGGGGTGGACACCCGGCGGATCCCGGGCGACGAGGCGGCCGGCTCCGCCCTGCTGCGCTCCGCGCTGGCCGCCACCCGCACCCTCCTCGTCCTCGACGACGCGGCATCGGTGAGCCAGGTACGTCCCCTGCTCCCGGCAGGCGCCGGCTGCGCCGTACTGCTGACCAGCAGACAGCCGCTGGCCACCCTCGGAGCCGCCACGCACGTCCGGCTCGAACC
>NZ_JBHUQX010000538.1:0-5307 GCF_042674225.1 Streptomyces sp. NPDC056948 | reverse complement strand
GGCGTGCGCCTGAGTGCCGGGGTCACGCTCCGACGGCCTGCGCTTGAGCGCCGGGAGCGCGTCCCGCCGGCGTGCGCCTGAGCGCCGGGGTCACGTCCCGCGGGCGTGCGCCTGAGTGCCGGGGTCACGCTCCGACGGCCTGCGCTTGAGCGCCGGGAGCGCGTCCCGCCGGCGTGCGCCTGAGCGCCGGGGTCACGCTCCGCGGGCGTGCGCCTGAGTGCCGGAGCCCCGCTCCGACGGCCTGCGCTTGAGCGCCGGGAGCGCGTCCCGCCGGTGTGCACTTGAGCGGCCAGGGTCACGCCCCGCCGGCGTCCCCGTCCCCGGCCGCCTTGCTCAGCCGTGCCCCCAACTCCCGTACGGCCCGCACGAGTTCCGCGGGCTCCCGGACCACGAAGTCGCACTCCAGCATCGCCAGCCGGAACGCCACCCACTGCACCTGGTCCCCTGCCGATCCCCGCAGCCGGCAACTGCTGTCGTCCAACGCCTCGGGCGTGCCCAGCCACTTCGGCAAGCGGGCGGCGACGAAGCCGGCCGGTGCGGCGAAGGTGACCTCGAAGTCGTAGGTCTGGTGCTGCCGTTGCATCGACTGCCGCAGGAACTCCGCCGCGCTCCCCGTCGGCAGCTCGCGCGGTACGAACCGGGCCCCCGTGGCGAACGGTTCGCTCACCCGGTCGACGCGGAACGTACGCCAGTCGTCGCGGTCGATGTCGTAGGCCACGAGGTACCAGCGGCGGCCCGTCGAGACCAGCCGGTACGGCTCCGTCAGACGCCGTGACCCGGTGCCGTCCGCCGCCCGGTAGGCGAACCGCAGCCGCTCGTGCCCGGCCACCGTCGAGGCCATCACGGTCAGCGTCTCGGGTGCGATGCTCGGGCCGTCCCCGCTGGTCAGCGGCATGGTCGCGGCCTGCAGGGTGGTCACGCGGTGGCGCAGCCGGCCCGGCAGCACCTGCTCCAGCTTGGCCAGTGCCCGCACCGACGCCTCGTCCAGGCCCTCCACCGCGTGCCCCGCCCCGGCGCGGAGCCCGACCGCGATGGCCACGGCCTCCTCGTCGTCGAGGACGAGCGGCGGCATGGCCTTGCCGGCGACCAGTCGGTAGCCGCCGTCGGCACCCTTGGTCGCCTGCACGGGGTAGCCCAGTTCGCGCAGCCGGTCGATGTCCCGCCGGACCGTGCGGCGGGAGACCCGGAGCCGGTCGGCGAGCTCGCCGCCGGGCCATTCGCGGGGCGTCTGGAGGAGGGAGAGCAGCGTGAGCAGCCGGGCCGGTGTGTCCGTCGTCATACCGACGAGGATGCCGCACCACTAGGACACAATCTGACCTAATGACCCCCTAGTTTCGAAGCATGACCTCCACCGACACCACCCTCGGCACCACGGGCGGCGGGACCGACCGCCGCCGTTGGTTCGCCCTCGCGATCGTGATGACCGCGGCTTTCATGGACCTCGTCGACGTCACGATCGTCAACATCGCCATCCCGTCGATCCAGCGGGAGGCGGGCGCGTCCTTCAGCGAGATCCAGTGGATCACCGCCGGATACGCCCTCGCCTTCGCCGCCGGGCTGATCACCGGCGGTCGGCTCGGCGACATCCACGGCCGCAAGCGGATCTTCCTCGTCGGCATCGGCGGCTTCACCGTCGCCTCCGCGCTGTGCGGCCTCGCGGTGAACCCGGAGATGCTGGTGGCCTCGCGGTTCCTGCAGGGCGGTATGGCGGCGCTGATGGTGCCGCAGGTGCTGTCGATCGTGCACGCGACCTTCCCGGCGCACGAACGGGGCAAGGTGTTCGGGCTGTTCGGCGCGGTCGTCGGTCTCGGGGCCGTGTCCGGTCCGCTGCTGGGCGCGCTGCTCACCGAGTGGAACCTGTTCGGGTGGGAGTGGCGTTCGATCTTCCTGATCAACCTGCCCGTGGGTGTCGCGGGCCTGATCCTCGGCAGCCGGTTCATCACCGAGTCCAAGGCGCCGAAGGCCCTGAAGCTGGACCTGGTGGGCGTCGCGCTCGTGACGCTGGGCCTGCTGATGCTGCTCTACCCGCTCATCCGCGGCCGTGAGCTGGGCTGGCCGCTGTGGGGGTACGTCTCGATGGCCGGGTCGCTCGTCGTCCTCGCGGCGCTGGTGGCGTACGAGAGGCGCAAGAGCGCACGGGACGGCTCCCCGCTGGTCGAGCTGTCGCTGTTCCGGGTCAAGAGCTTCGCGGCCGGGATCGCCGTGCAGACGGTCTTCGGGGTCGCGCTCGGCATCTTCTTCCTGGTGTGGACGCTGTACATGCAGTTCGGGCTGGGCTGGAGCCCGTTGAAGGCCGGGCTGACCGGGGTGCCGTTCTCGATCGCCGTGTCCGCGGCCGCGGGGATGTCGGTGCAGATGCTGGTCCCGCGCTTCGGACGCAAGGTGCTCCAGGCGGGCGCGCTGGTGATGGCGGCCGGGGTGCTGCTCTACATCTGGGAGTCCGGGCACTACGGCCTCGCCATCGCCCCCTGGCAGATGGCTCTGCCGCTGGTCGTGATGGGCGTCGGCATGGGCCTGATCGTCGCGCCGCTGACCGACGCGGTCCTCTCCGGGGTGCCGCGCGAGCACTCCGGCTCGGCCTCCGGCCTGATCAACACCGTGCAGCAGATGGGCAACGCGCTCGGGCTCGGGCTGGTGTCGGTCGTGTTCTTCGGGTCGATCAGCGACCACCTGCGCCCCGACCAGGTGGGACCGGCCTTCGCCGACGCCTTCGAGAACGCGCTCGGTTGGGTGGCCGCGGTGATGGCCGTCATCTTCCTGCTGATGTTCGCCCTGCCGAAGCGGCCGGCGCAGCACGTGGAGGGTGAGGCGCTGCCGGCGGAGGGGAAGGAACCGGCGCTGGTCTGACACCCGGGTACGGGCCCGGCACCTCCAAGGGTGCCGGGCTCGTTTCTGTTTCCGATCATGCCCGATTAGGCCCGAACCTGTTTACTTCCCAGAAATCTCGGCGTAGCCTCCCGCTGAAACCACACGTTCGGGCATGAGGCGGAGGCGAAACAGACATGTACGCACCGGAGCGGCAGCAGGAGATCCTCCGGCTCGCCCGTGACGGCGGCCGAGTGGATGTCGTGTCGCTGGCCGAGGAGTTCCAGGTGACGGCGGAGACGATCCGCCGGGATCTGAAGGCCCTCGACCGCGCCGGCCTCGTCCGCCGGGTGCACGGCGGGGCCATCCCGGTCGGGCGTCTCGACTTCGAGCCGGACCTCGCCGAGCGCGAGACCGCGGCGGCCGACGAGAAGGACCGCATCGCCAAGGCGGCCCTCGCGGAACTGCCGAGCGAGGGCACGATGATCCTCGACGCCGGTACGACGGTGGCCAAGATGGCCGCCGCGCTCCCGCTGGAGGCCTCCCTCACCGTCGTCACGCACAGCCTGCCCATCGCGGCCCGCCTGGCCGACCACCCCGGCATCCAGCTCCACCTCATCGGAGGGCGCGTGCGGCACCGCACGCGCGCCGCCGTGGACGCCTGGGCGCTCAGGGCATACGGCGAGATCCGCGCCGATGTGCTGTTCGTGGCCGCCAACGGCTTCTCCGCCGAACACGGTCTGACCACCCCCGACCTCGCCGAGGCCGCCGTGAAGCGCGCGGCCGTGGCCGCCGCCCGCCGGGTGGTCCTGATCGCCGACTCCTCCAAGCACGGCCAGGAGCACTTCGCCCGCTTCGGCGACCTGAGCGATGTGGACCTGCTGATCACCGACAGCGGGCTGAGCCCCGAAGACGCCGTCGCCATCGAGCGCGGCGGCACGGAAGTAGTGCGCGCATGATCCTCACCGTCACCCCCAACCCGTCACTGGACCGCACCTACGAGGTGCCGTCCCTCGACCGCGGCGAGGTCATCCGCGCCACCGGCGAGCGGATGGACCCGGGCGGCAAGGGCGTGAACGTCTCGCGCGCGGTCGCCGCGGCCGGACAGCGCACCGTGGCGGTCCTGCCCCTGGGCGGCGCCCCGGGCGCGCTCGTCGCCGACCTGCTCGACGCGCAGGGCATCGAGGTCGCGCCGGTCCCGGTCACCGGTGCCACCCGCTCCAACATCGCCCTCGCCGAGGCCGACGGCGTCCTGACGAAGATCAACGCACCGGGTCCGGAACTGTCCGAGGCCGAGCGCGAACTGCTCCTGGAGACCGTACGGCAGCAGTCCGGCGACGCCGCCTGGATCGCCTGCTGCGGCAGCCTCCCGCGCGGCCTCGCCCCCTCCTGGTACGCCGAACTGGTCGCCCGCGCGCACGCCGCCGGTGCCCGGATCGCCCTGGACACCTCCGGGCCCGCGTTGCTGGAGGCGCTGAGCGAACGGCCCGACGTGGTCAAGCCGAACGCCGAGGAACTCGCCGGGGCCGTCGGCCGCCCCCTCGCCACCGTCGGCGACGCCGTGAAGGCGGCCGAGGAACTGCGCGCGATGGGCGCCCGGGCCGTGCTCGCGAGCCTCGGCGCCGATGGGCAGCTGCTGGTGTCCGACGAGGGCGCCTGGTTCGGCAGCGCCCGTGTGGACACCGTCCGCAGCAACGTCGGCGCCGGCGACTCCTCCCTCGCCGGCTTCCTGATCGCAGGCGGCAGCGGCCCGGACGCCCTCGCCTCCGCGGTCGCCCATGGAGCGGCGGCCGTCCAGTTGCCCGGCAGCGTCATGCCGACGCCGGGTGACCTGGACCCGGCGGCGGTGACGGTCACGGCGGAGGTCCCGGCGGACCGAGTGCTGAAGGAGCCGGCGTCATGACGTATCCCGAGCCGTGCCGACCGGACCCCGAGCGGCGGACCTCCCCGTTACTCCCCGCCTCCACCCTCGTCACCCCCCACCGCACCCCCGTTCCCACCCCCGCCCACCCCGCTGACCGGGCGATACGCGTGCTAAGGAGCCCGCGATGAGCGACATGATCACGGCGGACCTGGTCGATCTCGACCTGTCCGCGGACACCAAGGAGGCGGCGGCGCGCGCCCTCGCCGAGCGCATGGTGGCCCTGGGCCGGGTGACCGACCTGGACGGCTTCCTCGCCGACGTGGCCGCCCGCGAGGCCCAGATGCCGACCGGCCTCGACGGCGGCATCGGCATCCCGCACTGCCGCAGCGAGCACGTCACCGAGCCGACGCTCGCCTTCGGGCGCAGCTCCGACGGCATCGACTTCGGCGCGACGGACGGCCCCGCCGACCTGATCTTCCTGATCGCCGCGCCGGCCGGCGCCGACGACGCCCATCTGACGATCCTGTCGTCGCTGGCCCGGCAGCTCATGAACACGGAGTTCACCGACGCGCTGCGCTCGGCGGGCGACGCGGCGGCCGCGGCGGCGCTGATCCGGGGCGATGAGCCCGACTCCTCCG
>NZ_JBHUQX010000537.1:0-5311 GCF_042674225.1 Streptomyces sp. NPDC056948 | reverse complement strand
CGACTGCGGCGTCAGCACGCCGGAGGCGACCTGGGGGAGCAACGGCAGGTAGAGCTGGTAGGCGAACGGCGTCACCAGCGTGACGTCGGCCTCGTCCGGGGAGAGTTTCCGTTCCAGACGGCGGACGCACTCCACGCCGGCGAAGCCTGCGCCAACCACCAGGATCCTGGGTCGTGTCACGGTGTTCATCCCTTTCTGCGGCTCCAGGCGGTCTGCCTCGAACGCCTTTCGACTGCCCCTGGATCGCTGGTTCGCACCCCTTTGATCCCACCGCGTGTCCGACCGGCACGCCAGTCGGACGCGGCAGGCAGACGAACGCGTCGATCACCACCATGCCCGCCCCGTGGCCGAAAAGCACCAGGCGGGAGTGAAGAACGCGTGCAAGGAACCGCCGGCCGGACCTGCCGTCAGGACGTGGCGTCTCCTTGGAGATGACACAGCAACAGACACACGTCGTCGTCGCGCTCGGAATCGCTCAGCAGCGGATGCAGGATCCGGTCCGCCGAGCCCTCCAGATCCGCGTCCAGCTCCGCGGAACGGAACCCGCCGAGCGCCGCGGCCAGCCGCTCGATACCCGGGTCTATGCCCTGCGCGCGCCGCTCGACCAGCCCGTCCGTGTACAGCGCGAGCGTCGAGCCGGGCTCCACCTGCTCCGTGTGGTCGGCGATCTCCTGGGTGAGCGGGATGCCGAGCATGGCGCCGGGTTTGGCGTCGAGCGTGCGCACGGTCCCGTCGGGCAGCCGCAGCACCGGCGGCGGATGCCCCGCGGCGGCCCAGGTCAGGGTGGGCTCGTCCGGGTGGAAACGCGCGATGACGGCGGTGGCGTACAGGTCCGGCTGCAGATGGTGCAGGAACCGGTGCAGCCGGGTCAGCAGCCGGCCCGGGCTGTCGCCGTCGACGGCGTACGCCCGCAGCGCGGTGCGCAGCTGGCTCATCATGACGGCCGCGTGCAGCCCGTGCCCGGTCACATCGCCGATGACGGTGATGAGACCGCCGTCCCGCTGGCGGAACGCGTCGTACCAGTCACCGCCGATGTTCATCCCGTGCGTGGCGGGCAGATACCGCGCGGCCAGGCTGAGGCCCGGCGTCGTCGGCAGGTCCGTGAGCAGGGCGCGCTGCAGCGTCTCGGCGATGTCGCGGTTGTGCTCGAAGCGGCGGGCGTTGTCGATCGCGATGCTGGCCCGCCGGGTCAGCTCGATCAGCATCACCGCGTCGTCCGGGTCCCAGCGCGCACCGGGCGGCGACAGGGTCAGGACCCCCAGCGGCGCCCGCCGCGTCGGCAACGGGACACACAGCAGCGGCCGCCCGGGATCCAGCGCCGACGGCGGCTGGTCCTCGACGCCGGGCAGGCCCCCGGGATGATCGGCGGCGTACTGGGGCCGGCCGGTCCGGGCCGCGACCACGGCGGCGGCCGGATGCGGCGCCGACCCGTGCCGGTCGTCCTCGTGGTCGAACAGCCAGATGTCGACGCTGCGCGCGTACTCCGGCACCAGCAGGTCCGGCAGCCGGCGCACGATCTCCTCGTGGTTGAGCGAGGCCGTCAGCACGGCACTCGCGTCCGCGAGGAAGGTCAGCCTGCGGCGGGCGCTCTCCGCCTCGTTGCGGGCGCTGCGCTCGGCGGCGAACGCCTCGCGCTGGGCCAGCCCCGCGGCGTCCAGCTCCGCGTGCAGCGCCAGGACGCCCTGGTTCGTCTGGTGCAGCTCCTCGCGGTGGAAGGAGACCAGGTCCTCCTGCTCGGTGAGCTTGTCCAGCACCACGGCCGTGTCCTCGTCGGCACCGAGCAGCGCCTCCGCGAGGGCGGCCGGGTCGTCCGCGACGGTGCCGCTCTCCCCGGCCCGGGCCGCCTCGGGGCAGGGGACCGTGACCTCCCACGGCGGCTCCCCGGCCGCGGCGGACGCGTCCGGCGACGGCGTCACCACGGCGTGCAGCAGCCCCTCCTCGGCGGGGGAGCCGGCGAGGTCCATGGTGAGCAGCCAGGTGCCGCCCTTGGTGAGGCACTGGCGCAGCTGGGCGCTGAGAGCGGCGGCCAGCCTCGTCCGTTCGACGGTGGACACCCCGTACGCGGCGGCCAGGCGCGCGAGAGCGATGCGGGCGCGTGCCGCATCGGTGACGGTGGTGATCTGCCAAGTGCGCATCATGGGCGTTCCGGCGGGGTCGGAGTCAGCACGGCCACGGCGGTGTCGTCCCGTACCGGCCGGGCGGGACTGCTCGCGTCACGTATCGTCACGGCGGCCGTCACGGCCGGGTCGGCCGCGGGCAGGCCGGCGTCGGACGGCGGCGTCCAGCGGCTGGGCAGGCCGTCGGTGTGCAGGATCAGCAGCCGGTCGTCCGCCCAGTCGGCCTCCTCCTCGCGGAGGGTGCCGGGCCGGTGGACGCCGACGATGCCGGGCCGCGACAGCAGGTGACGCCAGGTGCCGTCCGTACGCAGCCGCGCCCCCACGTTCCCGATGCCGGCGAACCGCAGACGCCCGGCCCGCAGGTCGAGCTGGGCCACGGCGACGGCCGCGCCCCGGGTGCCCTTCAGCGTGTCGTGCAGCCGCCCCAGCGCGTCGGCGGGGGAGAGGTGGGCCCAGCGGTGCAGCGCAACGACCGCGGCGGACGAGGCACGGGCGGCATCCGGACCGTGCCCCAGACCGTCCGCCAGCATCAACGTCACCCGCTCCCCGGCCCGCACCCACGCCCAGGCGTCGCCCGAGCACTCGGCTCCGGCGTAGGGGATGTTCACGCCTCCGGCCCGCACACCGGCGACGGGCGAGGGGCTGTCGTCCGACGGGCCGGGTGGCTCTTCACGCGTGAGGACACCGCCGTCCCCGGGCCCGCCACCGGACCACCCCGGGACGGTACCCCCTGGCGTGTCGGGTCCGGGCATGTCGCCCCAGCTCCCCGAGACCCCGTCGGCCCACACCCGCACGGCCGGTCGTGCGGGCGTGCCGTCACCGCGAGGCGTGGCGCCCACGCGGGCCACCGCGACCGTGCCGCGGCCGCGCGTGCTGTTCAGGCCGAAGTCGTCGGCGAGACGCAGACACGTTCCGAGGCCCGCACCGAGCGAGCGGGTCGTGGAGAAACCGTCACGCAGCGCCGCGGGCACGTCGGCAATGCCCGGGCCGTGGTCGATCGCGGCGATCTGCACGACCCGGGACTCCTCACGTCCCTCCCGCAGCACGGGCGGCGCCACGACGTCGATGAGCACCTGACCACCCTCGGCGTGCTTGAGCAGATTCGTGGCGAGCTCGGTCGCGACCAGCGCGGCGGCCGCGGTGCGCCGCTCGTCGAGACCGGCCAGCACGGCCGCGTCCTCCGCGGCGACCCGCGCGTCGCGCACCCGCGTCGAGTCGCGCACCGGGACGTCCCACAGGCGCGGCATCAGGCCTCCTCGCGCGGACGCGGCGGCTGGGCGACCCAGCAGGTCACCCGCACCGTGGTGCCGTCGCCCGGCGTGCTGTCGATGTGGAAGTCGTGCACCAGGCGCCGCGCGCCGCTCAGCCCCATCCCCAGCCCGCCGCCGGAGGTGTAGCCGTCGCAGAGCGCCCGGTCCAGGTCGGCGATGCCCGGCCCCTCGTCGGTGAAGGCCAGCCGCAGGCCCTGCGCACCCGCGCTGCTGACGTGCGTCACCTCCATCTGCCCGCCACCGCCGTGCACGAGGGTGTTGCGGGCCAGCTCACTGGCCGCCGTGACCAGCTTGGTCTGCGCCACCAGGCCGAAGCCGAGCCGGGCCGCGGCCTGCCGTACGTGCTGTCGCACCCACACCAGGTCAAGGTCCGACCGGATGGGCAGGCAGGCCTCCACGCCCGCGGCGGTGTGCATCACGGACTCTCCTGACGCGGGCCGCCGGGACGGGTCACCGGGGGCCGCCGCGTGAGGAGCTCCATGCCCGCCTCGGTGCTGAGCGCGGTGCGCAGCCCCGGCAGCGTCAGTCCCAGTTCCACCAGGGTGATGGCGACGGCCGGGCGCATGCCGGCCACCACGGTCCGCGCGGCCAGCAGCTTGGCCTGCGCGGCGATCTCGGCCAGCACCCGGCCGAGGAAGGAGTCGACGATCTCCACGCCGGAGATGTCGATGAGGACACCGCGCACCCCGGTACGGGAGATGGTCTCCGCGAGATCCTGCTGGAGCTGCTGCGCCGTGCTGTCGTGCAGATCCCCCTGGAGCGTGACCAGGAGGACGTCGCCGAGCCGCAGGACCGGCACATGGCCCGTGACGGGACGGAGGTAGGCGTCGCTCACCGCTGTCCCGCACCCGCGTTCACGATGTCGGCGCCGAGCTGGTGCAGCGCGTACCCCAGCGCGTCGGCGAGGTTCGCGCGGGTGATGACGTCCAGGTCCAGACCGAGGTGGACGATGGTCTGCGCGATGGCGGGACGGATGCCGGAGACGATGCACTCGGCGCCCATCAGCCGCGCTGCGGCCACCGTCTTCATCAGGTGCTGGGCCACCAGCGAGTCGACCGTGGGCACGCCGGTGATGTCCAGGATCGCGAACCGGGCGTGCTGGTCGACGACGGCGTCCAGCAGCGTCTCCATGACCACCTGGCTGCGAGCGCTGTCGAGCGTCCCGATCAGCGGCACGGCCACGATGCCGTCCCACAGCCGGATGACGGGCGTGGCCACCTCCATGAGCTGCATCCGCTGCCGGTCGCTGAGCGCCTCCCACTCGCTCAGCGCCGTCTGCATGGCCACCAGCCGCAGGGTGCCCATCAGCACGGCGAACGCCGTCGAACACGCCCGCAGATGCTCGGGGGACGCCTGCTCCAGATCGGCGGCCAGCAGATTCTCGGCGGGCGGCCGCAGGGCGGCCAGCTCGCTGGACACCTGGGTGTTGGACAGCCCGGCACGGGAACGGGCCGCGCCCATCCGGGCAAGCTGCTCCCGCACCCCGCTGAACCCCGCGGAGTCCGGATCCTCCACCTGGTCCGAGTCGGCCACCTGGGCCAGCGCGTCCACGACGGCCTTGCCCGCCTCCACCGCCTCGTCGCGCGAGACGGTGAACACGGTGCGGAACAGGGGCTCGTCCGCCCACCGCTGGGCGATCTGTTCCCGCCGGCGGTGCAGGAAATCCCTGACTTCCCCCGTGGGCGTGGCGAGCTGTCCGTCCGCTTCGTGCTCCGGCACCTGGTTCTCTCCTCATCCGCGTTGCGTCGACCGAGCCCGCTTCGGAAACGAGAACGGCGTGGTGACACTTGCCGGGCGACAACTCTAACCATGCCCCGACCTCGTACGACACCCGATCCGGCGCAAGCGATCCGGTTCAGGGAACGGCGGTCGGCCACCGCCGGCGGCCGGCGCGCGCAGGGCGGTCCGCCGCACGGGCAGGGC